>DYMH01000007.1 GCA_020721645.1 Draconibacterium orientale | reverse complement strand
AGGTTCAAATTTGAATACAATTTTATGTTCGCCTGCCGGAATTTTCATGGCACGCAATACGTAATCGGCACGTAAATGTGGACTGAGTTTTCCGTCGATATATGCGTTCCAGCCTTTGGCATAATAGATTTCGGAGAATACTGCAAGTTGGTCGCTGTTTGTTTTGGTTTGATATGTTAATTCGTTCGGTTTATAATCTGTCAATTCAATTACGGCAGCTGTATCTTTTTCAAATTTGAAAATTTGGTCATTAAATCTTTGGTCAACCACGGCTGTTACATCGGGACTGAAATTTTGAACTGCCGTAATTTCAGCATTTGCATTTTCAACTATTTTTACATTTTCCACAAACCACGCTTCGCCCAAGCGAAAATAATTCATTATCGGTAAAGTATTTGGGTCGATAATGATATATTTGGTATTCAGCATGTTTATAACAGAAAGTTTTGATAATACAGCTCGAAGTTTTTCTTCGGTCAAATCTTTTTGTTGCATTGTTTGTACCAAAAATCCGATTTCATTTTGCAGAACATTGTCTATCAACTCTTGGTAGCGTTCGAGCTTTGCTCCGTGGTAGCCGCCGATTGAATTGTGAAAATAAGAAGTGCTTGCATCGTTGAAAGTACTGACTGTGAGATTCAGTACACGAAAATCAATATCACTGTCTTTTAAAATAAATTTATTTGCCGTTGAGGCAATGTACGGTTCTTCTGCACTGATTCCGGATACGAAATCTTCACTGTTCAAATAACGCTTGTTGATTGTCCATAAATCGAGTAAAATAACTAATCCCAAAACGATATAGAAAACATTTTTCGTAATTTTTTGTTTCACAAATGCCCATATCAAACCTGCACCGATAAGCACATAAACGATGCTTCTTAAAGCATCGGCACGCAAAAGCGATGCTCTGTCGGCTTCCAATGCCGGAATGAGTTCTTTCGGGAGGCTTTGCCCGTCGCTTGCGGTTGAAAATGACATAATGCCGGGTATCATAAAAAACAGGGCAACAAGCACCAATCCGCCTGCCGAATACAGCACTGCTTTAATAACTTGTTTTTCGGAGACTTCTTTATCGACAATGCGTTTCAGTGCAAGGAATCCGAGCAAGGGAATGCTGAATTCTGCAATAATCAAAATCATGGATACGGTTCGGAATTTGTTGTATCCCGGAAAATAATCCATAAACAAATCGGTCATGGGCATCAGGTTGTGCCCCCAGGCAAGTGCAAAGGAAAGTGCCGTAATGCTGATTATCCACCAACGAATTTGTCCTTTTACCAATATCAACCCAAGAAAAAAGAGGAAAATTACTATAGCTCCGATATATACCGGACCCGACGTAAATGGTTGCGGACCCCAATAGGTGGGCATATTTTTGATTAGCTGTTTCGGATTTTGTGCTCCGTATTCTTCTAAGGCTTTGTACATTTTAGAGTTTTCGGATAAGGCTCCGCCGGAAGAACCGCCGACTAAATTGGGAATGAATAAGTTAAAAGTTTCTACTTTTCCGTAACTCCAACTTGTGGCATAATCCTTATCCAATCCCGAGGTTTGGTTGTTTTTATCGGTTTTTAATTCTGATTTTCCGCGTGTGGAATCTTTGCCGTAATCGTAGGTTGTGATAATTTGCGAAAAATTTGTAGAAACTGCTATTATTGCTCCGATAATCAACAATCCGGATGCTTTCGAGAAATCGAGAATTTTTTTATTTTTTATAGTATCAACAATTTGAAAAATCAGATACACGCCAATCATCATAAACGTGTAATAAGTTATTTGAAGGTGATTAACTAAGAGTTGAAGTGCCAGAAAGACAGTCATTACCAGAGTTCCGCCGAGTTTGTTTTTGGTGTATGCGTGATGTATTCCGGCAATGATAGGCGGCATAAAAGCGATTGCCGCTACTTTTGTTAAATGCCCGGCTTCGATAATGATGAAAAAATAGGACGAAAATCCGAAGGCAACTGCTCCCACAATGCTCAACCACGGATCGACTCCGAAGAACAGCAGTGCGATGAAAAAACCAAGCATATAAAGAAAAACCAAACTTGCCGGTCTAAAATTGTGATTCAAATCTAACGAAGTATAGAAGTATCTTGTTAGATTATTTGGAGAATAGTTTGATACTAAATAGGTTGGCATTCCGCCAAACATGGAATTGGTCCAAAATGAGTGTTCGCCGGTTTCTTTCTCGTAATTAACCATTTCACGGGCACCGCCTTTCCACGTTTTCATGTCGTTTTGGTTCAATCGTTTTCCCTCCAATACATCGGGAAAATATGCGAATGAAATGACTATAAAAACTATAAGTGCTGCGGCATAGGGCAGGATTATTTTGAATTTTTCCATGTTTTTTTTGTATAAAAATGAGTTTACAAACTTAGATTTTTATTTTGAATTTTTAAAGTAAAAACAAACGAAGTCTGCTCGAACGATTTAATGCTGAAAAAAGAATTGATTTTTTAAACTCAATATATGTTGCCGTAATGCTGTTTAGAATTAAAGATTTCCGGTTTCCTTGATTATATACAATGGGCGGTTGCGGACTTCATCGTAGATTTTTCCAAGATATTCGCCTATTATCCATATCAGCAAAAAGAGAAAACCCGTAAAAATGAACAGTACAACTACCAACCATTTGTATAAGTGGTAATAGACGTTGTTGAATAAGGCGTCAAAAATTTGAAAAAGTAATAATGAAAATCCTATCACAATAGTTGTTAATCCAATAAAAAATCCGAGGCGAAGCGGTAAATTCGAGAAATTTAACATTCCGTTCATACCCAAATTGGCTAATTTGGAAATCGAATATGCCGATTCGCCTGCCTGCCTGTCCGGACGCATGTATTCTACAAAAGCATATCGAAAACCTGTCCACGCCACCATGCCTCGAAGATAGCGTGAGTGTTCGGGCATTTGGTTGATTTCGTTCAGTACGCGACGTGTGATAAGTCGATAATCTCCCACATTCCCGGGTATCTTGATTTGGCTGTTATTTTTTAGAAGTTTATAAAATATTTTAGAGCCTATTCGTTTCAGAATACTGTCTTGTCGATAGTTTTTTCTTTTTGCGTAAACAATATCGTAACCTTCTCTGTATTTTTCTATCATTTGAATGATAATTTCCGGAGGGTCTTGCAAATCGCAATCCAAAGAAATTATCAACTCGCCTTTTGCTTGTGCAAAACCTGCACTGAGTGCCGCTTGATGCCCGAAATTACGGCTCAGGTCAATGAATTTTACAGTTTTATCGGTGTTTGAAATCTTTTTTATTTCCAAAAGCGTATTGTCAAAACTCCCGTCATTAACAAAAATAATTTCGCAATTTCCTTCTATTTTTGAAACCGTTTCAGTAATTCTCTGATACAAAAGCAAAATGTTTTGTTCTTCGTTGAAAGCCGGGATTACAAAAGAACATAGAGGCAAATTGTCCATAATACGTTTTGTTAAAAGGATAGGAACAGAAAAAACGTTATTTTTATTTATTAGAAAAACAAAAGTTTTATATAATAAAGTTACAAAGTTTTTGAAAACATTTGAAAATTGATTTTTATTCTGTAAATTTAAAATATTTTTCCGATTGATTATGGATGCTTTCAGTCAAATTTGCCCTTACACAAAAAACTGTCCTCTGTTTAACGGTAAACTCTTTACAAGCCATGCTGCCAACGAAATATATTTATCGGTTTATTGTAACAACGGCATTTCCGGACGTTTGGATTGCAAACGATTTTTGCTTATGCAAGCCGGGTTTACACCGCCTCAAAATCTTATGCCTGGCGATTCCCGTACGGTTGAGGATATTTGTAAGAATATTAAAACGTTTTAAAACCGCTGATTTATTGACAATTTTCAATAAATCGTTTCAGGATTGCCTCTGATTTTTCGGGTTCTTCGAGAAAACCTGCATGCCCGGAATTTTCTAAAACTTCAACAAGATGATGCTCGGTAAATTCTATCATTGTAAATTCGTTCTCGGGAATCAAAATGTCGTGGCGTCCATAGATATACAAAAGCGGGATTTGCAAATTTTTGAACATTTCGGAATAATTTTTTCTGGTTTTCATCGAAATCAATGATTCAATAACTCCTTGGATTGGAAATTCTAATGCGTGAATTTTGTTTTCTTCTATTTTCTTTTGAAATTTCAATACATTTTGTTGAGCAAAAATTGAAGCTACATGGCTGTTTACAACTTCTTCGTATGCTCCCGCTTTTATTTTGTTTGATGTAAAATCTCTTTGCATCTTCTTTTCCGGAGAATCGGCAAAGGGTTTGGAATGAAATAAACACAATCCTTGTGTTTTATGCGGATATTTTGCAGTAAAAGCCAAGGCTGCATATCCACCCATTGAGTGCCCAACGATTATGGCTTTTTCAATTTGGAGATGGATCAATAAAGCGTTCACTGCATCTGCATAGGTTTCCATACTGCAATTGGATATTACATCACTCTGTCCGTGCCCGGGCAAATCGATTGAGATTACTTGCGAAAATACAGAAAGTGCTTCCGAAAGTTTCGTCCAAATCTTCGATGATTCGAGGTAACCATGTATTAGGACAACCGGAATGCCTTTCCCAATTTCATCGTAATAGATTGATTTATCTAAAAAACTGAATTGTGTCCCCATTTTTTTTATTGATGTTATATTAAAACAATGTTGTTGTGCGAGAGTTAAATCGTCTTTTTTATTTTATACAATTTATCAGCAGGTCGAACTTTTACATTCAAAGGAATCGAAAAATTTTGACCTTTAACTACGTCCAAAACCGATTGCAAATCGAAACGAAGTTCTTCAATTGTTGCTTCAATCACACCGGTTGTGGGGCCTGTAATCAATATCTCATCGCCAACTTTCAAATCGCCTGCTTGCATCAAAAATTCGGCAACACCAATTTTTTTGAAATAATTCGTAGCCTTGCCGATATATTCTTTTTGTTGTGTCGCTTTTGAGCCGTAATCGCGACTCCATTCTCCGAGTTTTCGCCCCAAATAATATCCGTCCCAAAATCCTCGATTGAAAACAGTTGAAAGCCGTTCTATCCAAGAATCAATTTTTTCTTGTGTATATATTTTTTCGTAAACAGCATCAACGGCTTCTCGATAACATAATGTTACCGTTTTAACATATTCCGGTGGACGAGCCCGACCTTCGATTTTCAAAACTTTTACGCCGGCTTCAAGAATTTTGTCGATAAAATTCACAGTCATCAAATCTTTTGGCGACATGATGTATTCGTTATCGATTTCCAATTCAAATCCGGATTCTTTTTCGGTAACAATATACGGTTTTCGACAGGTTTGTAGGCATGCTCCTCGATTTGCAGAAGAATTTTGTTCGTGCAGGCTCAAATAACATTTCCCCGAAATTGCCATGCACAAAGCACCGTGTGCAAATAATTCAATGCGTATTAAATTTCCCGAAGGTCCTTTTATTTGCTGATTTTCAATTTCTTTGCTGATAAATTCCACTTGCTTTAAACTCAATTCTCGGGCTAAAACAACCACATCGGCAAAATGAGAATAAAATTTAACTGTTTCTACATTGCTTACATTCAGTTGGGTCGATATATGAACTTCTGCTCCGAGCTGTGATGCGTAATTTAAAACAGCTTGGTCGGAGGCGATTATTGCAGTGATACCGATTTCTTTGGCAGTTTTTACAATTGAGTGCATCAAGTTTACATCATAATCGTAGATAATTGTATTTACTGTAAGGTATGATTTAATCCGGTACTCTCGGCAAATTTTTACGATTTCTTTTAAATCATCGTTTGTGAAATTATTGCTCGATTTGGCTCGCATATTTAGCTGTTCGATACCAAAATAAACAGAGTCCGCTCCGCCTTGTATTGCAGCCCAAAGCGATTCAAAAGACCCTACCGGTGCCATAATTTCTATTTCATTTCTTTGATATTTCATTGGTAATTCTTGATGTGCAAAAGGTGTTAAATATTAAAAATTGCTTGTTTTTTTTAACCGAATTATCGATTCGTTTTTGAGAGTTAGATATTGTCAATGATTTGTTGTTCGTCGATTAGATTCATACAATTAAAATGTTTTTTGGGGCAGGCGGAAAATCCTATTTTTGAGCAAGGACGACATTTTAAACCCTTAACTTCCACAATCAATGAGCCTTTTCCGGGCAAGTATGGTGTCATTCCAAATTCCGGGACTGTATTTCCCCAAACCGAAATAATTTTTTTCCGGAAAGCCGCGGCAATATGCATCAAACCCGTGTCGTGCGTAATGACAACATCTGCTTGCTTCACCAAAGAAGCCGATTGATTGAGATTAAAACCTCCGCAGGCATTGAATATTTTATCGCCAAGTTCCAATTTTACTTGTTCCGCAACCTTTCGGTCCTCATTTCCGCCGGAAAGTACAATTGTTTTGTTGATTTTTCGACATATGGAAATGATTTTTTCAACAGGAAGTTTTTTGGTCGAATGTTGTGCTCCGATTGCAAAAAGAATGTAACCGTCTGCCAAATCAAAACGAATATCAGCAAGGCAGATTTCATCTTTTGGGGGAATAAAAAAATCCAATCCTTTGTTATCGTTTTGCACATCGAAAAATCGTGTTGTCTCTAAATATCGCTTTACAATGTGAATCGAGGGTAAACGATTGATTTTCAGATTTACCAGAAGCCATTTTTCAAAGTTCAACTTGTTGAACGATTGGGCGTAAACGGGTAATTTATTTTTTATTCGATATGAACGTAAATTGTGATGCAAGTCGATAATATGGTCGAAGAATTCATCTTTTAAATCTCTAATTAGTATAGGATACTCGCCTTCGAATGTATGTACTTTTGTGATATACGGGTTGTTTTCTAAAATTCCCGAGTATTGTTTTTTTGTCAGAAAATGGATTTCGGCTTCTTCGACCTGTTCTTTAAGGCATCGAACCACAGGCGTTGTCAGTACAATATCGCCGATAGAGCTGAATCGTATAATGAGAAATTTAATCAATTTTTTAAAGATTTGAAAAAAAGAAGTTGGTGTTGAAAATAGATGCAAAGATATTGAATTTCGGAAAATATAAATCGAATACTAAATTTGATTATTTAATGTAAGTAAATCTTCTAAATATTCCCGATTGTTCGACAGGCGTGGGATTTTATGTTGACCGCCTAATTTATTATTTTTTTTAAGCCATAGATAAAAAAGATTCGGTTTTGCGATTTTCACAATCGGTTCAGCAAGAGAAAGGCTCTTGTAACGTTTCGCTTCATAATCGGAATTTAGAGATTTTAATGCGGTATCGAGTTCGTGTATGAAAATTTTTAAATCAGTCGGCGGAACCGAAAAGTCAATCAACCATTCGTGAGCTCCCTTTCTATTTTCACTCATAAAAACAGGTGCGGCTGTATATTCATTTACAGTGCAAGATGTCAATTCGCAAGCCAATGTAATTGCTCTGTCACTGTTTTCTATAACTAATTCTTCGCCAAAAGCATTGATAAAATGTTTTGTTCGCCCGGTAATTTTTATTCTGTATGGGTTTGTTTCTGTGAACATTATCGTATCTCCTATCAAATATCTCCATAAACCTCCGTTTGTGGAAATAACCAAAGCATAATTGACGCCGACTTCCACATTCTCGAGCGAAATTGTATTTATATTTCCCTTATCAAAATCCGACATCGGAATAAATTCGTAAAAAATACCGTAATCAAGCATCAGCAGCATTCCGGCTTGCGACAAATCATCCTGCATTGCAAAAAAACCTTCCGAAGCATTGTATGTTTCCATATATCGCATTCCGGCAGAAGGTATTAATTTTTCAAACTCTTTGCGATACGGTGTAAAACTCACGCCTCCGTGCATGAACAGTTCGAGATTGGGCCATACTTCACTCAAATTCTTTTTGCCCGTAATTTCCAGAATTTTTTTTATCAGGACCAAAGTCCATGAAGGGACACCGGAAATGTTCGTAATATTTTGGCGGGCTGTTGTGGCTGCCATTTGTTCTATTTTCGATTCCCATTCGGGCATCAGTGCAATAGATTTGGCAGGAGTTCGTATAAAATTTGCCCAAAACGGTAGATTTTGTATAATCACCGCCGACAAATCGCCGTAATACAAATTATTGTTGATATTCTGAATCTGACGACTGCCGCCAACTGCCAACGCTCTCCCTTTAAACAAATTCGATTCGGGAAATGAGTTGGAATACAGAATGATTAAATCCTTCCCGCCTCGAAAATGACAATTTTCCAAAGATTCGCTACTCACGGGTATGAATTTGCTTTTATCCGAGGTCGTTCCGGAAGATTGAGCAAACCATTTGATATCCGATGCCCATAATACATTTTTCTCGCCCCTGCGAATTTTTTCAATATAGGGTTTTAGTTCATCGTAAGTGCTAATCGGGACATTGGTTTTGTATGTCTGATAGTCTTTTATTTTTTCGTAGTGATATTGTTTCCCCCATTCCGTATTTTGAGCGGTTTCGAGCAGATTTTTCAATTCGTTTTTTTGAACGGAAATACCATTTTTCATAAAAAATTGAATTTGTTCCCTTCTTTTAGCTCCTATCTTTGTTACTATTTTGTTTATAAATTGCATTGGAAACTTTTGTGTTTATTATAATTTGAACAAAAATTATTATTAAATTTGCTTTTTAAAGTTTGAAAAATTGGAATTGATTCTAAATTCGCAATAAAAGTAACAAAAATATTGTAAGTCCATGAAACTTCACTGATTATTCCCAAACACGCAAGAAATGTGTTTGGTATAAAAATTGATTAACTTACATAAAATTAGATGATTGTGAACTTCATTGGGGCAAATATAAAATTAGAAACAGATGAATATTTATGTTGATGTCGGAGTAAGTTTGTTCGATTTTCTTATCGTCATTGTTTTACTCTGGTCTTTATGGCGAGGTTATAAACGCGGTGCAATCATTCATTCGGTTGCATTGTTGGTTCTTTTTGCAGGAATTCTGTTATCTGCTAAATTGTCGTACTGGCTCTACGATTATTTATCCGAGCGGTCGCGTGTGCCGATAATAAATTTCCCGGTCATCTTTTTTGCGATACTTTTTATTCCGATTGTTGTCGGTTCGCATTACACTGCCAATAAAGTTACCGCAAACATTGGACCTGAGCCCAAAGGCTTGATTAACAAATTGCTTGGAATGGCTGTGAATTTTGTCAAATATCTTTTTATGATAAGTGTTGTGTTAATTTTCATTTTTAAAATTGATGCTTCCCACGATTTTATTAATAAAAACGAAAGAAAACGAACCAAGCTCTTTTACCCTGTTTTAAGTATCGCTCCTTCGGCGTTTAATATTTTATCATTTCCCGAAAATCACCCGGTTCCATTGGGTAAACCCGAAGAAATAAAGAACAAAGAAGAGATTAATTTAGATGATTTTTAGAACGTAAATCCGATTTTCTTCTTGATTTTCTCAATCTAATTCAATAAAATTAAGCAAACAGAAAATTCCTGTTTGCTTTTTTCTTTACCAAACTTCAATTTAAAAAATAAAATTTAGCGTTTTTGGTATTGGGTCTCGTAATATTTTTCATATTCCCCCGAAATAATTCGGTTCATCCACGCTTCGTTTGCCAGATACCAATCGACAGTAAGTTCAATTCCTTTTTCAAAATCAAGTGAAGGTTTCCAACCAAGTTCGCGTTGAAGTTTCGAGGAATCGATAGCATAACGCAAATCGTGCCCTGCACGGTCCTTGACGAAAGTTATTAATTTAGCCGAATCTCCTTTTGGGCGATTCAGTTTCCTGTCCATCACTTCGCAAAGTTTGTGAATCAGCTCGATATTCGACCATTCGTTATTGCCGCCGATGTTATAGGTTTCCGCATTTTTGCCTTCATGAAAAATTAAATCAATGGCATCGGCATGGTCTTCAACATAAAGCCAGTCGCGAACATTTTCGCCTTTGCCGTAAATCGGTATTGGTTTATTTGTTTTGATATTATTGATGGAAAGTGGAATTAATTTTTCGGGGAATTGGTTGCCTCCGTAGTTGTTTGAGCAGTTTGAAATTACAATCGGCATTCCGTATGTGTGTCCATAGGCACGAACCAAATGGTCTGATGATGCCTTTGATGCGGAATATGGACTTTTAGGGTCATACGAAGTTTCTTCCGTAAAAAGTCCCTCTATCCCAAGCGAACCATAAACTTCATCGGTTGATATGTGATAAAATCGTTTGCCTTCGTAATCATTATTCCAATGTTTTTTTGCAGCATTTAGCAGGGCGACAGTCCCCTCGATATTTGTTTTAATAAATGCATCGGGGTCAGAAATTGAGCGGTCGACGTGCGATTCGGCAGCTAAGTGTATGATGCCCGAAAAATTGTATTTAAAAAACAAACCGGCTAAAAAAACATTGTCCGTTATATCACCTCTTTCAAAAGTGTAATTGGGCATTTTGTCGATGTCTGAAAGATTTTCCAGATTCCCGGCATAGGTTAATTTGTCTAAATTGACAATTTGATATTCGGGATATTTTTTCAAAAATCGTCGCACAACATGCGAACCGATAAATCCAGCTCCGCCGGTAATTAAAATTGATTGTGTCATTCGTTGTCTGTGAATTAAAATAAAATTATTGGTGATTTGTTCGGTAATATTTTTCCCACTTCCAAGCCGAAAGTAAAGCGTCATCGAGTGTGTGTTCTGTTTTCCACCCCAGAGTTTGATTGGCTTTCGTGCAATCAGCCCATACTTGTTCGATGTCGCCGGCTCTGCGGTCGCTGATTTTGTATTGAAGTTTTTGCCGGCTTACTTTTTCAAAGCTTTTGATAACTTCTAAGACCGAATTTCCGCGACCGGTTCCGAGATTGAAAATATCGTAATTTTCGGTTTCCATTTTTTCTAAATAGTTGACCGCAGAAACATGGGCTTTGGCAATATCCACAACATGAATATAATCGCGAACAGCCGTGCCGTCCGGCGTGTTATAATCCGAACCATAAACCGATAACTCTTTTCGTAATCCATACGCAGTTTGGGTGATGAACGGAATTAAATTGTTCGGAACTCCAAGCGGCAACTCGCCGATAAGTGCACTTTCGTGTGCACCGATTGGATTAAAATACCGTAACGACAGAGCTTTCTTGTGTTGATTGGCATTGAGAAAATCGAAAATTATTTCTTCCGAAAATTGTTTCGTTTTACCATACGGAGATTCAGGTTTTTTTAGTGGCGAATTTTCAGTAACAGGAAGTTTATCCGGCTGCCCGTAAACAGTACACGATGACGAAAATACGAAACCCGAAATTGAACATGTTTCGATAATGTTCAGAACATTCATTAAGGAGTCTAAGTTGTTTTGATAATACATTAAAGGTTTTTGTACCGATTTGCCGACTGCCTTGAAAGCTGCAAAATGGATTACACTCTCAATTTCAGGATATTTTTCAAATGATTTTTTACAGGAACGTGCATCGCTTAAATCAACTTTTTCAAATGTAGGTCGAATCCCTGTTATTTGTTCGATTCCGTCTAATACCCATAGTGATGAATTGGATAGATTATCGAATACTACAACATTGAAGTTACTTTTAATAAGTTCTACGACTGTATGTGAACCTATGTATCCGGTTCCGCCGGTTACAAGGATTGTTTTTGGCATATTATTAAAATTTCTTAATACAAATGATTCTAATTTTACGAAATTATGCAAATTTAAGAAAAAATAGTAAAAAAGATATAAACAATATCATAAGTAAAAATAACAAAACATGTAAGTTCGTAAGTCTTTGTAAGTTAAACTAATGTGAATTTTTCGTGGCGTGTAAAATTGACATTATAAACAGGTTTCAAAAAAAAATAATGTATAATCAATTAATATTTAGTCATATCTGTTTGAAGTAAACCGGAAAATTAACTATCTTTGCTTAACAAAAAATCAATAAAAGTGGAAATAAGTCAACACATAAAGGATTTACTATTAACGCACGACCGCGTCATCCTTTCCGATTTCGGTGCATTTATTGCCAAATACAAACCGGCAAAAATCAACGAAGAGACAAATACCATGTCGCCCCCGACCAAAGAAATTGTTTTTGAACCAAAAATTATCAAAGACAGTGGTTTGATTGAAAAACACATGTCCGAGAAAGAAAAAATTTCTCTTGATGAAGCAAAATTGCAAATCGAAGAATATGTAAAAACCGTAAAATCAAAACTCAATGCCGGGAAAAAAGTTAAATTTCCCGAATTAGGTTCTTTTACAAAAATAAAAGAAGGCATTATCATGTTTACTTATGAGCCATCAGGTAATTTATTGCTCGATTCATACGGTTTGCCAAAAATTTCCCTGCCAAAGACCACTAGAATTCCCGAAAAAACAACAAAAACTGTCAAAACTGCTGCTGTGAAATCAACAACTGAAAAAAATACCGGTGCTCCAATCAAAACCACAAATAAAATAGGATTGATTATCGGTGCAGCAGCTTTGTTGGTTATCATCATGATTTTTTCAGTTTGGATGTTGAAGCCGGAGTGGATTCGTGCCGGAAAAAACAAAACGAGAGCACTTTATCACAATATTTTCAAAAGCGATAAAAACAAAACTGCCGACAATATTGCAGAAATCACCACCGAATCGGATACCCTGAAAAACAAAGTTCTTGAGAAAGAGGATACAAATACGGTTAAAAATGATGACTCCAAGAAAAATACAGTAAAAGAGGAAATAATAGCACCTGTAAATAATAAAAATAAAAATACGGAGACCAAAGCAAACGATTCTAATTATTTATCTCCCGAAAAAGGAAAGTCCTATATCGTTATCGGCAGCCTCCCGACCCCGGAAACAGCAGAAAAAGAAAAACAACGATTTGCTCAAATGGGGATAAGAGTTCAAATTATTCCTGTTGATAACAATAAATATAGGCTAACATTGGGCGTTTACAATTCGATAAAAGAAGCAGTTGATGCTTATGAAACCTTTCATTCGGCACATCAAAATATACACCCGTGGTTATGGGAAAATTAAAAACGATTAACATTCCGAACAAAAAAATTAAAACTGCCTTCAAGGCAGTTTTTTTATATCAAAAAAATGATTCTTTAATTTTTTTCTAATTACTTTGCAATATGTTAAACAGAATCATTTTTTACAGATGAATAAAAGAAAAATTATCAACGACCCTTTGTATGGCTTAATCAATATTCAATCTGAGTTACTCTTCGATATTATTGAACACGCATATTTTCAAAAACTGCGTCGAATAAAACAATTGGGATTAACAGATTTTGTCTATCCCGGAGCTACGCATACGCGTTTTGAACATGTTTTGGGTGCCACATTTTTGATGAATTCTGCTTTGACAGAACTCAAAAGCAAAGGACACAACATTACCGACCAAGAAATTGAAGGTGCCGGCATCGCCATTTTATTGCACGATTTGGGTCACGGACCATTTTCACACACCTTGGAACACAGTTTTATGCGAAATATTTCGCACGAAGAACTATCGCTCAAATTTATGGAGGCTATCAATCAAGATTTCGGCGGGAAATTAGAACTCGGTATTGAGATATTCAAAAATACGTATCACAAAAAATATTTACATAAACTCGTTTCGGGGCAATTAGATATGGACAGGCTCGATTATTTGCAGCGCGACAGCTTTTTTACAGGCGTTTCGGAAGGAGTAGTGGGCAGCGAAAGAATTATAAAAATGCTTCAAATTATCGATGATAATATTGTTGTGGAAGAAAAAGGAATTTATTCCGTAGAAAAATTTCTCATTGCCCGCCGACTCATGTATTGGCAGGTTTATCTTCACAAAACAGTAGTTGTAGCCGAACAAATGCTCGTTAAAACAATCGAACGAGCAAAAATCGTTGCTAAAAATAATGGTATTTTCGCAACGCCCGCATTGGCATATTTTTTCGATAACGATATTTCAGATATCAGCTGCTTTGAGTCCGAGAAACTTTTACCGTCAGCTATTCAAACATTTTCAATGTTAGATGATTCGGACATCATTGTTTCTCTGAAACAGTGGACTGAAAGTGAAGATAAAATTTTAGCCTTTCTGAGCAGTTCAGTTATCAATCGACACTTGTTCCGAATCGAAATCAGCAACAAACCCTTCGATGAAAAAAGAGTTCGGGATATTAAGATTAAAGTAGGAGAATCGTTTAATATTTCCGAGACCGATATCGACAGTTTGGTTTTTACCGATACTGTCAGCAATAAAGCCTACAATCCATCGCTCAACGACCGAATCAATATCCTTCGAAAAGACAACACCATCGCCGATATTGCTGAAGCATCGGACATATCCAATGTTTCGGCTTTGTTACAAAACGTAGAAAAATATTTGCTGTGTTATCCCAAGCAATGTTCTGTAAATTAATATAAAAAAAACAGAAGATACACCAAAAGAGGGTTTACGGTCGGCAGCGTTTTAGCTATTAAGCAACTCTTTTTAGTATTCTTGAACAAGATTATCAGACTAATATACAGGTCTTTGGTAATATTTTTTAGATAGAATAAACATCAATTAACTATTAAACAATTTTAAAAATAATTAAAATTTCGGAATAATGAGTTAATTTCATTAAATTTGCCAAAATTTAAAAAAATGGAGTTTTCTGCACAAAAAATTGCCGAATATTTAAACGGAACTGTTGAGGGCGACAAAAACGTTACTGTTAAAAGCATATCCCGGATAGAAGAGGGAGAAGTTGGGTCTTTGTCATTTTTAGCAAATCCGAAATACATTTCACACATATACAACACACAAGCGTCTATCGTTTTGGTAAATCGTGATTTTGTTGCCGAAAAAAAAATACATTCAACCCTTGTCCGTGTTGATGACCCTTATAAAGCTTTTGCGTCTTTATTAGAATTATACTCTCAATTCAAACTACAAAAAATAGGAATCGACAAATCGGCAATAGTACGAGAAAATACAATAATAGGCGAAAATATTTATCTTGGTGCCTATGTAGTCATCGAAGCCGGCGTAAAAATTGGCAACAATGTTAAAATATATCCTCACAGCTATATCGGCGAGAATGTAGAAATCGGAAATGATACTTTAATTTATGCCGGCGTTAAAATTTACAATGATTGTTCTGTCGGGAAAAACTGCATTATTCATTCCGGTGCAGTTGTCGGCAGCGACGGATTTGGCTTTGCTCCCGAAACAAACTCTGATTTCAAAAAAATTCCTCAAATAGGAAACGTCATCATCGAAGACCGCGTTGAAATAGGTGCCAATACAACAATCGACCGCTCCACAATCGGTTCTACTATCATCAGAAACGGGGTAAAACTCGATAATCTGATTCATGTTGCACACAATGTAGAAATAGGAGAGAACACCGTCATCGCCGCTCAAACCGGAATATCCGGTTCAACCAAAATCGGGAAAAATTGTTTGATAGGCGGACAGGTAGGATTTGCAGGACACATCAAAATAGGAGAAAATGTGAAAATCGGCGCTCAATCCGGAATACTTTCCGATGTGCCGGACAATGCCATAATGCAAGGTTCGCCTGCCTCAAAACTTAAATCATTCTACAAATCAACAGTTCTGTTCAATAAATTACCTGAAATCAACACGCAAGTCAATAAAATTCAAAAAGAAATTGAAGCTCTAAAACAAAAAAATAATAAATAAAATATGTCCGATAAGCAACAAACAATTAAAAAACCGATGACCTTATCAGGAAGAGGTTTGCACACAGGCGTTCAATCAACAATAACACTCAAACCGGCACCCGAAAATCACGGATACGTATTTCAACGCATCGACCTTCCGGGAAAACCACTGATTCACGCATTGGTCGAAAACGTTGTGGATACATCACGAAGTACCGTCATCGAAGAAAACGGAGCACGTGTGGGAACAATTGAACATATTTTATCGGCAGCATACGGTCTTGATATCGACAATTTGCTCATAGAAATTGATGCTAAAGAAACCCCCATTCTCGATGGCAGCTCTAAATATTACGTTAATGCAATTCTCGAAGCCGGTCTCGAGGTTCAAGATGCTCCGCGTAATTATTTCGTCATCAAATCCAATATCAGTTATGTTGATGAAAAACGAGGCATCGAACTCATGACCTTCCCCGATGAAAATCTCAGTTTGAATGTGATGATAGATTATAATTCCGAAGTATTGGGAAACCAATATGCCACACTAAACTCGATAAAAGAATATAAAACAGAAATCGGAAGTTGTAAAACATTCGTTTTTTTTAGCGACTTGGAAATACTTCTGAAAAACAATCTCATCAAAGGCGGCGACTTGGAAAACGCCTTGGTGATTATCGAAAAAGAAATCAGTCAAATTGAACTGGATCGCATTGCTGACGTTTTCCAAAAAGAACGCCGCCCCTACAAAGGGCAGGGTGTATTGAACGAAGAAGACCTCATTTTTCCGAACGAACCGGCACGACACAAACTTCTTGATTTACTCGGCGATTTAGCTTTGGTGGGGAGACCTCTGAAAGGAAAAATTCTGGCAACACGCCCGGGACACGCTTCAAATGTAGAATTTGCAAAACTGATAAAACAATATATCAAAAAAAAATCGAAAGAAGCCTTGCCAGAAATTGACATTAACACCCCGCCTTTGTTCGATATCAATGATATAAAAAAAAGATTGCCCCACCGTCCGCCCTTTTTACTTGTCGATAAAATTTTAAGTATGAATAATATCGAAATTATCGGCTTAAAAAGTGTAACAATTAATGAACCCTTTTTTACAGGTCACTTTCCCGACGAACCCGTAATGCCCGGTGTCCTCATTGTTGAAGCCATGGCACAAGTGGGAGGAATACTCGTATTAAATACCGTTTCCGAACCTCAATCTTATTCAACCTATTTTTTGAAAATTGATAAAGTAAAATTCAAAAGAAAAGTTGTTCCGGGAGACACTTTAATATTCAAATTAGAACTTTTATCGCCCATTCGACGGGGAATTGCTATTATGAAAGCTCAAGCTTTTGTTGGGTCAAGTCAAGTTGCAGAAGGCGAATTGACAGCTCAAATTGTAAAGTCCGAAAAGAAATAATTAAAGAAAAATCTTTTTTGCAATTTATTTTTTTATTTTTACAAACCCAATAAAGAGCAAAATATTTCGATATGAACCAACCCTTAGCAAATATTCACCCCGAAGCAAAAATCGGAGAAAATGTTATCATAGAACCTTTTGTTACAATACATAAAGATGTTGTAATTGGTGACGGAACACGTATTTTCGCAAATGCAGTGATTATGGATGGTGCGAGAATCGGTAAAAATGTTACAATATTTCCGAATGCCGTTATTTCAGCAATTCCACAAGATTTAAAATTTCAGGGCGAAATTACCACCGCCGAAATTGGAGATAACACGGTTATTCGAGAAAGTGTTACGATTAATCGAGGAACTCTGGCAAAAGGTAAAACAATAGTCGGCAGCAATTGTTTACTTATGGCTTACGCACACGTTGCACACGACTGTCGGGTTGGGAATCGAGTAATCATGGCAAACGGTGCAACTCTTGCAGGCGAAGTCGAAGTCGATGATTTTGCAATTCTCGGCGGTTCTACAAAAGTGCATCAATTCACGAGAGTAGGTGCTCACGTTATGACTCAGGGAGGTTTACTTCTCGGAAAAGATGCACCGCCTTTTGTTATTGCAGCCCGATACATACCAACATATACCGGTGTGAATACAGTTGGTTTAAAACGACGCGGTTTTACTCAGGAAACAATCAATCAAATTCAGGACATTTACAGAATATTATTTACAAAAGGCTTGAATTTCCCGAATGCCATTGAACAAATCACAAAAGAAATCCCGGACTCGCCCGAAAAAAATATAATCCTCGATTTCTTAGCAGGTTCTACTCGGGGAATCATTCAAGGTATTAGAAATAATGAATAAAATATAAAAAAGCAAGCTAACTTGCTTTTTTTTGTAAAGAATAGTCTATACCGTCAATCCTGAATTAAAACCCTAAGGTCCGATTATTAGCATTCATGTAATCTGAAAATCATAAATATATTATCATTTATGAAACGCGAAAAAAAGAGTTCACAAACCACTGTTTCTCTTACACACACACACACACCTATCCGCAATAACTCCTATGTAAATTTTGCAGAGAAAAAAAATGATATTCCTTTTCAAAAAAAAATAATCGGAGTAGCTATTCTGCTTGTCATTACAGTCATTGCATACTCGAATGTTTTCCAAAACGAATTAACAAATTGGGACGATAACCAATATGTAGTCGAAAATAATACCATCAAGGAAATCAATTCAAAAAATCTGAAACAAATTTTTGCGGAATATAAAATGGGAAATTATCACCCGCTTTCGATGCTTTCTCTCGCTATAGATTATCAAATGACACCAAAAAAAAAATCAGAAACTAATATAAATCCATTCTTTTTTCATTTAACATCGATATTACTGCATATTTTAACAACGATACTCGTTTTTTTCTTACTCATTCAACTGTTCAATAATTATTATATTGCATTTTTTGCAGCATTGCTTTTCGGAGTTCATACTATTCATGTTGAGTCTGTGGTGTGGATTTCCGAGCGTAAAGATGTTTTGTATTCGGCATTTTATATCATCTCTCTTATTTTTTATGTAAAATATGTGGATACAAAAAAGTCTCTTCATTGGATTTTTTCATTCCTGTTTTTCATTCTCTCTCTCTTGTCTAAGGCACAGGCAGTCTCGCTTGCTGTTACACTTTTAGCGGTCGATTATTTAAGAAATCGAAATTTTAAAGAAATACATCTTTGGCTCGAAAAAATCCCTTACTTAATTTTAGCCCTTATTTTTGGGATAGTCGCCATTAAAGCCCAGCAAGAAGGCAATGCAATTATTTCGACCGATTCCGAATCATATTCTTTTATTCAACGAATCGGATTTGCAGGATACGCCTTTTCGACCTATTTATTTGAAATGATTTTACCAATCAATTTATCTGCAATAAATCCCTATCCCGACATCATTAATAAAACAATGCCTGCATACTACTGGTTAGGTTTAATTCCTTCATTAGCAGTAATTTTTATATTATTTATGATATTTATAAAATCCAAAGAATTTACATTTGCTCTCGCATTTTTCTTAATTAACATTTTTTTATTGCTTCAATTAATTCCTGTCGGAAGTGCCATTCATGCCGACAGATACGCGTACATTCCTTCCATCGGTTTTTTTACTTTCGTAGGTATCGGAATCAATCGTGTAGCTGCGAAATACAAAAATCTGCAAAAACCACTGTTTGCAATCTTAATCGGGTATGCTATTGTTTTAATCTTTTTGACATTAGAGCGAAACAAAGTATGGAAAAATTCATTGTCACTCTGGAACGACACGGTTCAAAAATCGCCCAAAGCAGTTGTGGCATGGAATAATCGCGGCAGCATCTTCGACAAACAAGCTACCGATGCCTTTGAACAAAAAGATTACACAAATGCACAAAATTTGAGATATGCCGCAATTTTCGATTTTACCCAAGCTCTTGAAGAAAAACCCGATTATTCATCCGCTTTTTACAACCGAGGACGCACAAAATTGGTTTTAGGGAAACAGATGAAAGATACGAACATTATCAACAGTGCTATTTCAGATTATTCGCATGCCTTACAATTCGACCCGCGATTTGCCGATGCATACCTCAATCGGGGATTGGCAAAAGATGAATTGAATCTGACCGAAGAAGCTCTTAAAGATTTTAATTCTGCAATCGAAATTGACCCGAACAATTCAACATATTATTCAAACAGAGGCGTCGCAAAAGGCAAAATGCAACAATACCAAGCAGCAATCGATGATTTTAATAAAGCTCTGTCAATCAAACCAAACGATGAGAGTTCTCTTTCAAATCGTGGATTTGCTCACACTTTTCTTAAACAATACGATTTAGCAATGCTGGATTACAACCGTTCTATTGAAATCAAACCAAATGCAAAAACATACTTTAACCGTTGTATTTTAAAAAAACAAATCAACGACATCGAGGGGGCTCTCAAAGATGCCGACTCGGTCATTCTCATAGACGATTCGTTCATCGATGCCTATCTGCAAAAAGGCTATTGTTTTTTGCTGATGAACCAACGAGAAAAAGCTTGCCTCGAATTTTCTAAAGCCGCACAAAAAGGAAGCAAAACAGCAGAACAACTTATCGCAATAAATTGCAAAAAGTAGGAAACTAATTGTAAATATTTTCGTATAACATAATAAATAACAATTTTTTGTATGAAAATTTTCATTACTTTTTTATTTCTTTTAGTCCCAATTCTGTCAATATCACAGAGCTACGAAATATTTAAAAAAGATACAATTAATTTCACAACCCCACAAGGATTAAAACAAGGGCTTTGGATATTTTTTATCACCGAACAAAAAACCAAACTCAGTGAAGGGAAATATAAAGACGGCTTAAAACAAGGTCTTTGGACCGAATACGATTCTCTTGGAAACAAAAAAGCAACAATAACCTACATCGATAATCGTAAAAACGGCTATGCCAAAATATATTATCCAAACGGAAACATTAAAGAAGAAGGAATTTGGCAACAAAATAAGTGGACAGGACAATATAAATATTATTACGATAACGGAACCCCGTATTGTGTATGGAATTATGATAGCGAAGGGCAACGAACCGGAAAACAAACCTATTTTCATCGCAACGGGAAAATTAAAATTGAAGGACAATGGGCACAGGGAAAAGAAACGGGAGATATCAAAGAATATACTTCCGAAGGAACACTTATTGCCGAAAAAAAATTCGATAACGGCGTTTTCGATGCGGCTAATTCGAGAAATTATACTGCAAGTTCTGATAACTCTGTGATTATACAATCCGAAGACATCTCTGCCGGCACCAATGAAAATAATAAAATTTCTAACGATGTCGGTGTTTTCTCGGGCGACGGATTTCATAAATTCTATAATGCTTCAAAAAAAATAGAACGCGAAGGCGAATTTCGCGGAGGTTTCTTGTATTCAGGGAAACACTATATCTACAATAAATCAGGAGAGTTGATTAAAACAGAAATTTTTGAAGAAGGAAAAATTAGCCAAATTATTTTGAAAAATTAAACTCATTCCGGACAATTAAAAATGCAATTACTTTATTTACATGTAATTGCATTTCTTTTTTAGACAGATACGGATATTAATCCAATTTCAACACTGCCAAAAATGCTTTTTGAGGCACTTCTACGTTGCCGATTTGTTTCATGCGTTTCTTTCCTTTCTTTTGTTTTTCCAAAAGCTTTCTTTTTCGGGTAATGTCGCCTCCATAGCATTTTGCCGTAACATCTTTCCGAACGGCTTTAACAGTCGTTCGGGCAATTATTTTTGCTCCGATGGCACCTTGTATTGCGATGTCGAATTGTTGGCGGGGAATCAGCTCTTTGAGCTTTTCGCACATTTTTTTTGCAAAGTCGTAGGCATTCTCTTCGTGCATCAAAGTTGAGAGTGCATCGACTTTTTCGCCGTTCAGCAGAATATCCAACTTCACAAGTTTTGCAGGTTTGTATCCGGAAGGAGAATAATCGAACGAAGCATAACCTTTTGAAATACTTTTAAGTTTGTCGTAAAAATCAAAAACAATTTCGCCTAAAGGGAGCTCAAAAGTCATATCCACACGGTCGGCGGTAATGTAATGCTGTCGTTTCAGTTCGCCTCGTTTTTCGAGACACAAAGTCATAATGGCTCCGATAAAATCGGAACGTGTAATAATTTGTGCGGTGATATATGGTTCTTCGATATTTTTGATGTATTTCGGGTCGGGCAATCCTGCCGGATTATGAACTTCTATCACTTCACCTTTGTTGGTGTTTACGATATACGATACGTTCGGAACGGTAGTGATGACATTCATATCAAATTCCCTGTCCAAACGTTCCTGTACTATTTCCATGTGCAAAAGACCCAAAAATCCGCAACGGAAACCAAAACCAAGTGCCATCGATGATTCCGGCTCGAAAGTCAGCGAGGCATCGTTGAGTTGTAGTTTTTCGATAGCATATCGAAGTGCTTCGTAATCCTCTGTATCAATGGGATAAACACCGGCGAATACCATTGATTTTACTTCTTCAAAACCTGATATTGCTGCCGTACAAGGGTTCTTTGTATCTGTTATTGTATCGCCCACACGCACTTCTTTCGATTCTTTGATACCCGAAATGATATAACCCACATCGCCTGTCGAAAGAATTTTTCGCGGTTCCTGTTTCAGTCTCAATACTCCGATTTCATCGGCTTGATATTCTTTTTCGGTGTTAAAGAATTTAACGTTTTGTCCTTGTCTAATTTCGCCGTTGAGGATTTTAAAATAGGCAATGATTCCGCGAAACGAATTGAATACCGAATCGAAAATTAAGGCTTGAAGCGGTGCTTGGGGGTTTCCTTTGGGAGCGGGAACGAAATTGATGATGCGTTCCAGTATCCTTTCAATACCAAGCCCTGTTTTGCCGCTTGCTTCGATAATATCTTCGGGTTTGCAGCCCAGCAAATCAATAATTTGGTCTTTTACTTCTTCGGGCATGGCAGCAGGCATATCCATTTTGTTGAGTACTGGAATAATTTCCAAATCGTGTTCGACAGCCATATACAAGTTGGAAATGGTTTGTGCTTGTATTCCCTGCGTAGCATCAACAACAAGTAAAGCCCCTTCGCAAGCTGCGATGGAACGGGAGACTTCGTACGAGAAATCGACATGACCCGGAGTGTCTATCAAATTAAGAACATATTTTTTTCCTTCAAACACGTAATCCATCTGGATTGCATGACTTTTGATGGTGATTCCGCGTTCGCGTTCCAGATCCATATCGTCCAAAACTTGTTCCTGAGCGTCTTTACCTGAAACCGTTCCGGTGATTTCCAACAATCGGTCGGCTAATGTGCTTTTACCGTGGTCGATATGTGCGATAATGCAAAAATTTCTTATGTTTTCCACTGGGTTAGTATAATAAAAGGAGTTAGTATTGTTTTATTTCTTGTCGAATTTTGAAATTAGAAAGTGTTCAATAACAATGCAGCGAATGATCGAAAATGTGTTGAACGCATTTTATTATTTCGAAATCCGGTTTTTGAAACCAGCATTGCACAAATTGTGTTGGGCAACCGTATTCTTTTATGCAAAATCAGCGTGTTGTAATTGTCTAACAGAAATATCGATATATTTTGGATTTGAAAACATACTTCTCTTTCTGTCGCTCCAATTTTCTAATTGATTACTTATTAAGTCTTTTTCAAATGAGTTCAGATTTGTTGTAATAAAATCAATTGATGATAATAGTTCAAGTGCAAAATCCGAATAAAAACCGGATAAAAAATCAATTGTTTTATTAGCAATACTATATAATTCAGAATTACTTTCAACATGAGCTTTTACCTCTTTATAACCATCTGACACTAAAGTAAGAGGCTCGAACGGCTTTTTATTCATATCGCTATATCCCATGATATAACTACCATTTAACACATTTAATACAAATCGAACTTTACCGGAATAGGGGCCGTAAAAGTTTGGTTTGAAATCAAGATTAAAATACTTTTTGGCTCCAAATCTTTGCAAGAAATAACAGACTTTCTCACCGGAGAATTCTGAAACATACTCTCCGTTCTTTACTAAATCATATAAAACATAGAGTAATAATGCCCTTGCATCTGTTAATTTCACTCTTTCTTTTTTTAATTGTTCTTTTATATGTTGAGTTGGTTCAAAAACAATTATTTCAACATCAAGATTATTCAGTTTATGTTCAATAATTTTTTTTACCTTTTCCCATTCCAATCCGCCATTTCCGGCACCTAATGGGGGTATCGCTATACTTTTTATTTTATATGCTTTTAAAACACGAATTAAGTCATCTAAACCTGACTCAATGAAAATATATTCAGAAGGTTTTCGCCAATCTTTCTTTGTCGGAAAATTAATAATGTATTTTTCTTCCGAACTAAGATTTGAATCTTTAATTATAAACAACTTACCTATTTTAATTTCATTTCTTTTACATGCATCTGCATAAGCTTTATAATTATTATGATATGCCTTTTTAAATTGCAGTGCAATACCTTTTCCCATAACACCAACAGTATTAACGGTGTTGATTAATGCAGCTGCTTTACTTTCTAAAATATCTCCTGTAACATATTTTATCATAATCTGTAGTTTTAATAGTACGCTTGAGGAATAATCTTAATTTTATCTTCAACTACTCCGAATGATATTAATTTTGCTTTAGCTTTTTCGTTGTAACACCCAAAACCTATTATAAGTTCGGGCATTAAATCACTGGAAATTAAAAATTCGGCTTGCTTTTTCCTTTTAATATTTAAGTTTTCAGATCCTCCCCAATATGAAGATTTTACGGCTTCCCAATCAATAATATTAACAAGGTCATTAATTCTTAATTTATCGTAAAATGAAGTAAGTATATCTGTCGCATGTCCATCTGAAAAGTAAAAATTGAGTTTGGAAGAAATTATCTTACTCACAGAACAAGCTAAATAAATAATATCAATAGGAGCAGTAGCTTTTTCAACAAAATTTCCTCCATTTTGAGTTACATAAAGCATTGGCATTCTCACACCAAAATAGAAAGGAATAATATCTCCTAAAGCAATTGAAACTATGCCATTTTTCGTGTCAAGTTCGCCATTATCAATGTTTACTTTTTTCTTATTCCGTGTATCAATCAGGCTTAAGTCTCCAATATTTTTATAATCAGGATTTTTATTAAGTGAGTCTTTATGTGTAATACCGTATTGAAGAATATGTGGAATATTCTCTATGTGAGTGATTCTGTATAAAATAACGTTATTTAGTTCCACGATTAATCAATTCTGTATACTTTTCAAATATTAATCAAATAATTTTTTTTCTTTTGTCTCAAATCTTGTGTCTTTATACTTTCACTTTAACAATAAAATAATTCTTTTTTCCTTTTCTGAAAACCAGATATTTTCCGTTAATCAAATACTCTTTCGTAACAACAATTTCCGAATCGTTTACTTTTTCTTGATTCATGCTCAATCCGCCTTCTTTTACGGTTCGTCGCATATCGCCTTTCGAGGCAAAAGCTTTTGTTTTTTCTGCCAATAAATCGGATAAGGGAAGGTTTTCGGAAATTACCGTTTTTTCGATTTCAAAAGTCGGCACGCCGGAGAATACGTCGAGAAATGTTTTTTCCGAAAGTTTTTCGAGCATTTCTTTGCTTCCGTTTCCGAACAATATTTTTGAGGCTTCAACTACCGATTTGTATTCTTTTTTTCCATGTACGGTAATTGTTAATTCTTCTGCGAGTTTTAATTGTAAAATGCGTAAATGTGGAGCATCGGCATGTTGTGCAATCAAAGTATCTATTTCTTCTTTTTTGAGAACGGTAAATATTTTCAGATATTTTTGAGCATCTTCGTCCGAAGTGTTGAGCCAGAATTGATAAAATTCGTAGGGACTTGTGCGTTCGGCATCGAGCCAGATGTTTCCTTTTTCTGTTTTACCGAATTTTCCGCCGTCAGCTTTTGTAATCAGAGGGCAGGTGAGGGCGTATGCTTTTCCGCCGTCGATTCGTCGTATGAGTTCGGTGCCGGTGGTTATGTTTCCCCACTGGTCGGAACCGCCGAGTTGAAGTTTGCAATTATTGTTTCGGTATAGATGCAGAAAATCGTAACCCTGAACCAATTGATAGCTGAATTCGGTGAACGACATGCCTTCGGCGTTTTCGTCATCGGAACCTTCGATTCGTTTTTTAACGGAATCTTTTGCCATCATGTAATTTACGGTGATATGTTTTCCGATGTCGCGAATGAAATCCAGAAAACTGAAACCGCTCATCCAATCGTAATTATTTACAATTTCGGCGGCATTGTCCGATTTTGAATTGAAATCAAGGAATCGCGACAATTGTTTTTTAATTGCTTCTTGGTTGTGTCGAAGCGTATCAATATCCAAAAGATTCCGTTCCTGCGATTTGCCCGAAGGGTCGCCTATCATTCCCGTAGCACCTCCTACGAGTGCAATTGGTTTATGCCCCGACAGCTGCAAATGTTTGAGCATCATTACTCCTACCAAATGCCCGATATGAAGTGAATCTGCCGTTGGGTCGATGCCGAGATATGCGGCGGTTGTTTCTTTTTTCATTTGGTCTTCGATTCCCGGCATCATGTTGTGAATCATGCCGCGCCATTTGAGTTCTTCTGTAAAAGACATAAATTAATGGATAATTGATAATTGATAATTTAAGTCGTCGAAAAGATTTTCAACCGCTTTCGGGGCGAATATATACCCTGATTGTGCTTGAAAACCCCGTACGGTTAATATCAAACAAACTTAACTGTACGACAATAATACGAATATCATATTTTTTGCAAATATAATGATTATCAACGAAAGTTAATAAACAAAAAAAACTTAATCGTTTTGGGTTTAAGTTTCTATTTTGGTTTAAGGGTAGGGTAGGAGTGAGGCAATTTTGTGTTTATGATACAATGTCGTTAAGTTAAGCATGTATTCTGCTGAGGCTCTGTCTCTGTCGGGCTTATTTTGCAAGGCTCTGCCTTGCTTCGACAAACAGGCAGAGCCTGTCATGATAATTTCGACTTAGGCAGAGCCTAAGTCGAACAGAAAATAGATTTCTTTACTTAATGACAATGATTATTAATTTGTCAAGTTATAATTAAAAATAATGTTTTTATTCACTTTTTTTTATAAAAACAGCCAACTTAAAAAATTAATTCATATCTTGACGCTTATTAATTAAAAAGATGATAAATTATGAAAAAACTTTTAACTTTTAGTATTGCAGCAACACTATTACTTGCTGTATCATGCGGTGGCGGTAAAGAAGCCAAGCTGTCTGACAAAGGAAAATTGCTGACTTCCATTACTTGGAAATTGGACCCTAACGCCACACTGCAAGGCGGAACCGATAATTTGAAAGATACCACCGGAATCAGTGCTAATATCGAATTAAAAGGCGATGTTAAAAAATTTGCAGATTTTTTAGCCGAAACGGTTGTTTTTGCTGTTGATTCAAAAGATGCTTCAAAGCTATCGTACTCCCGAACAATAGGCGAAGGTTTGTTGTCGAGTTCTGTTTTAGGATATTGGGAAATGAGCCCCGATGAAACAGCTATTATTATGAAAGAGTGGGACGAGAAAGCCGGTGCCGAAAAAGCTCCCGTAAAATATACCATCGTAGAGCTGACTTCCGAAAAACTTGTCCTCCAAAAAGAAGGCGATGCTTCGCCCAATATCTATTTCCCTAAAAAATAATTTGCCAACAAAATTCTACTAATATTAAAGTCCGGTAGGATACAAAAAAGGTCGATTGATTTAACAATCGACCTTTTTATTTAGTATATCGATGATTATCAATCGGATACAATCGGTTTACTTTCAGCCTGAATCACGTCTCTCGAATCGCTTCTGAAAACAAAAGCTACAATTTCGCAGTGCGACACATTCCATTCGGGCTTAATTTTTATGGAATAGGTTTTTTCTATCATATTCCCAAAAAGACTTGGTGCATCGGTAATTTGTTCGCCCCATGTTCCGTTAATCACTGCTCGTAAAACATGTTGGTGAACAAAATTTGGGATTAATACCGGGTTCATACGAATATCTTTTTGGGGTGCAATAATGCTGTCTTGGGTTAAATAAACCGAAAGGCTTAAATTGTCAGGAACATTTTTTAAAATATCCGTTCTGACAGAAATACTGACCAAGCTATCCACCGGATTGAATGAGGTATTGATTGTCAGATACATTTCGGGCGGAGAAAGCAGAAGGGCTTCAATAGCCGCTGCCCATTCGGCATAAACAATTATTGGGTTTTCGTTGTACGGCATTCGGTTTACTAAGCCGTGCGGCAATCCGGCAGCAGAAACTCCAAAATATTGGTCTATTTCCGTTCCCTCAGCCGTTCTAAAATCTTCGGGATACGTACTGTTGGGTGTCGCAAAAACACTTACATGGAGTGCAACGGGAACAATGTAATCGCAGTATTTTTGTTTAAGAAAAGCCATTTGTTCGGCAGCCGGCGGGCAATTCGGACAGGTATGTCCCGTAAAATCCTCAACAAGAATTTTCCGAATGGGAACCGGCTGTGTATCATCGCCGCATTGATTACTTGCCGGTTTCAAGGGATTTTTTACTTCATCGCACGAAAAAATTAATGCGAGTGAGATTATTAATAATGTGTAAAATATTTTTTTCATTTTGTCGGAAATGGAAATTTGGAAATGTAGAAATTTGAAAATAATGAAATGAATGAAATGTTTTTCTTCAATCTTGATACTTTAAACTTTATACTTTTAAAAAGTTGATGAAACTGAGAGTGTAAAGCCGTTTGAAGCAGGGACATTTCTACAAACTCCGCCAACACATACAACGCCTTCCCGTTGTTTGCCATATCCAATTTGAATACGACTGCCGCCATCGGAATATCCTGCGGCAACATTATAATAGTGTGTACGATAGGCTTCTTGGCTGTTGCCGTAATTGTATTGATCTCCCGCTGCAATAAACCAATGAGGAGCGTACGAATATTCCAAAAGCAGCATTGCCCAGTTTCCAAAATCTTGTTCGGTGAACAGCATTTCGGTTTCCAAACGCAGCGATTTTTTGGAACTGAATTTATAGGTCATATCCAAAATTCCAATTTCGGAATATATCATGCCGTTATGCCCTTGAATTACCTCCATGTTATAATCTTCGTGCATGTATGTGAGGGCAAATTTGTACGATTTGCTCACTTTTTTTTGAATTTCGATATTAAAATCACGAAAATAGAGTTCTTTACCTACCGAAAATAATTTGGAAGTATATCCATCGAGATTTGGATATTCATCAGCCGGATTGACAATTACTTTTACTTTCTCAATACTGTTTACTTGGGAATAATTGACCGAAATATCGGTGCCATAAGTTCCGCCAAGCCAAGAATTTTGAGGGATTTTATAGAAAATTTCGGAATTGAAACCCGCTTGTCCTTGTGGTTGAGATGAGAAGGGATACATTGCAGCAAAAGCATAGGTATGTGCTTGTGCTATTGCAGGCAGATAATTAATGTTTAAATCATTGAGAATTGCCGAACGCTCCGAGCGGAAACTCATATTATCTAATCTGATAGCACTTAGCAAGATGCCGAATCCTTTGCCCGAATAGGAGAGATTTGCAAAAAATGCATTGCCGTCTTTAAAAATATAGGCATTATCGTAGGACGGGTCGTTGATTTTATAGGCATATTCGGCAGAAAGGACAAAGCGACTTCTCGAAACGTTGAATCGACCGGCATAAGCGGCTACGTTGAGTGGGAAATTATACATGGGATCGTTGTTTTCTTGATATTTGCTAACAAAACTACCGCCTAATGAGACTTTTGTTTTTTTAACGGATAGAAATTTAAAAATATCATTGAGAGCAAAATCTGCATCGAATCCGCGAACAATACCGCTTCCAAGAGAAAAATACTGTTTTTGTTTACCGATTAATCCGGTAAGAACAATGCCGTTTAGTGGTTTGAATTTCATTTCGGCACCATCGAAAGCATTGTCGATGCCAAGTGTTTTTTCTTCGTAGGTTCTGAGTATCAATCCGCTGCCGAATTGTTCGTAAAAATTCCCGAGTGTTAATTCTATTTTTTCGCCCTTATACGAAGCGTAGCGATAAGCAATGCCTTGCCCATCGTATCGTTTGTCGTATCCTGCCGGAGCATTCAAATAAGCTTCGTATCGCACGCCGACTTCTAATTTTTCGCGAGTATAAAAAAGGTTGGTGTATGCGGCTGCCAGTACTTTTTCATCAATTTTAGGTGCACCGATAATGGAATCGGAGGTGTAGGATTGCATATCAATTTGAAAATTGCCGTGAATTTGCCCGCCGATTACCGAATTTTCCTGACCGAATACGGTAGAATATAAAAAGAAAAAAAATGGTATGAGAAATGTAATTTTAAAATTCATAATTCATTGTGTTTATCTGAAAAAAAAGAAAAAATTATTCTTCGGTCGATTGTTCGGCAAATGCTTTTTTAATGATTTCATACAATTCGTCTTCGTCGCCGGGTGCATACGATGTGTGCTGCCAAACGATTTTACCGGTTTTGTCTAAAACAAAAGTGTGAGGTACATTTACTACATTCATGGCTCGTTTAAAATCGCTGTTTTCATCGAGAAGCACCTCGAATTGCCAGCCTTTTCCGCTCACAAATGGTGCTACACGGCTCATACTTTTGGCATCATCAATTGAGATTGCAAATACTTTAAAACCGGTTTCGGCATTCCAATCGGTAAAATTTTCGCTTACCGCATTGAGTTCCTGAATGCACGGTTTACACCACGTTGCCCAAAAACTGATAACTATTGGTCCGTTATTTTTAATCGAATCTGTATTAAATTTATCGCCGGTTAAAGTTTTAAGATCTACCGAAGGGATTTGGGCGGTTTGGGAGAATATCGTACCGTAAACCAACAGAAATGTAAGTAAAACAAATGGTTTTTTCATAACAAAAAAGATTGAAGTTTTATGATACTTGAAATAATTATGTGTTGAAAATGTTTGTATCTGATATGAACAAAAATAAATGTCTCAAAAAAACATTTTGTTGGTTTTATAAAGACATTTATTAAAGAACATCTTTTAACTGATTTTATTATTTTGAAACCGTTACTTTTTGACTTATCACTTCATTTCCCGCAGTAATATTTAAGAAATAAACGCCATTTTCTAAGTCCAAGCCGTCTATGGATATCGTTTGTGTCCCGAAGTTTAAGGTTCTATTTGAGATATACACAGTTTTTCCGACAATATCGACCATTTCGATACGAACATCTTGTTTTGAATTTAAGTTGAACGAAAGATTTAATTGATTGCCGAAGGGATTGGGATAGACATTTACACTGCTTTTCGAGACATTCGTTTGAACATCTGATGATAGGATTTCTGTCAAATCCATTTTCATTGCATTAACAACCTCTTTGGTATTTAAATCCTGTATCCAAACGATGATTTCATAGTCGTGATTGGCAATACTTCCGCCCCAAGCCGAATTAAAATCGAACGAAAGAGGGACGACAACTTGATTGTTGTTTAATAAATCGACCGCAGTTCCGTTTGCATTGGGAGCCATAAGGCGACTTACAAATTCTAAGTGTGTTTGACCTTGCCAATTAACAGTAATTTTTGATTGAGTCAATGCCATATAAACAACCAAATTACTGTTGGCGAAAGGAGTATCTCCGAATCTGTCGGCTGTAACCGAGATATTGTATGTGTTTAACGAATAAGTGCCATCTACCGATAACCCAAAAGCCGTTTTCATCGCATATCGGTTTTCATACATTGGCAAATAGGAGGAATACAGACTTGTAGAATGACTGCCTCCTACAAGTTTCGATTTCCCGTCGAATATTGCTGTCGGGTAACTTGAAATGCTATAAAAAGAATTGCGTGCATTTGAAGCGTCATAGTCGTAATTATCTCCATTGTGATTTTCGACTACTGCCACATTTTGTCCGTTTGTAACCAAATCATCGGCTCCCATAGCTGCACCGGGGCAATATGTACACCATGTTCCTGTTCCGATTTCGAGTAAAACACTTTGCTTGTTGTGTGTATATGTATAGACAGTTTTTACAATAGTATCGTTGGCGGTATTTTGGTCGTTTGTAATTGAAGTATAAATTTTAAAAGTATAAATTGCTTCCGCATTGGGCAAAGTGTATGAGTCGAAATTAACATCGGATGTTTGAAAAGCTGTTAATTCGCTTATATTCTGAGTATTTGTATAGATTTCTTCATTGGCATAATTGTAAATTTTACACGTTACACCAATATTTGTTTCGGTGGCGTATGAAAAATTTTGAATTGTTGCAGTAGGTATTGTTGGAGTTGTACTTTCTAAATAAATTTCATTATCAATAGACTGAACCGAAGCATCGTGTTCGGGAGTTTCAATCAAATTGATATCATCGATAAACATATTATTACCATATTGACTGTAACCTCTAAAAATAATGTATTGTGTGCCTGTGAGAGAAGCAGGAAGGAGGTAGCTGTGTTCGTACCACCCGCTGACAGGATTGTAACGCGGAAGGGTTTCGAGGAATGTTGCACCGGTTAATGATGCTGTTGAATTGTAATAGATACCAATACTGTCGGCGTAGATATTCCAACCGGCATCGGCATATTTCCAAAAATCCAAAGTATGGGCAACGGAACCTGTAAAAGTTAAGGGAGGTGAAACTAAAATGGCATTGACACCAACTGCAAAATTATAACTGTTATACCGTGCCATACCGGCACCGCTGTGGGGTAAACAATCGGGATCGATTCCGGTTGTTGCTCTGTTCCATTTTCCGGTTCCTGCAATTTGAATGTTTTGCCAGTCGGTTGGTGGGAAAGTTGTTCCATCGAAACTTTCAATCAAGGTTTGTGCAAACCCGAGGTAAGCAAAGATTAATAACGAAAAAAAAAGATAGATTTTTTTCATAAAAGTTTGTTTATTTTATAATTTAAATGATAAAACAAAGATAATATAAATCGCATTTGATTATATGAGTCCGGTATAAAAAGCTCAAATTTTGGAATCAGAGTCGCAAAGCGGTTATCTAATTAACTGTTTTACAGTATTTTGATAACAAACTTTTTTGCATAAATATCCGCTATGCGACTTTTTAAACTGAACTCATTATATTAAAATGAAAAAGTCGGCAATTTTATTTACCGACTTTTGACTTAATATTTTAAGAAGGATTTTATTTTTTAATCAATTTCAGAGCTGTTGCATTGCCATCAATTGTAACATTTATAAAATACATACCTGAGTTTAATTTCGACAAATCAACGGGTAAAGTCATCGAACCATTCAAATCTCCGTAATCTTTTTTTGCAACAATTGCCCCGTCAATAGAAACAATTTTAACTAGAACCGAAGATGATTTTGTAAGATTTAAGGAAATTGTAGAAAAATCGGCAGAGGGATTTGGAAATAAAGAAATCTGAGCATCTGGACCCGAAACAATTTCATTAACTCCAACGCCGATACCCGGTATGTATCCGTTTTCAACGGCTTCGGTAATTGTTGCAGAACCTGCATTGTCAATTTTCCCTGTTGGGTCGATAAATAATCCGATAATATGAATTTGAGTTTCATCGTATCCTGCGGGCAGAGTAAAAGAAAAATTATATGTAAAAATATCGCCTGTCGAAGCACTTGTACCTGTTGCGTTATCTACACCTGCAAAACTTGGGCTGATAAAGCGAGCTACAAAATTGTAGTGCATTTGAGCAGCAGGAACAGGGTTTGCCAATAATTCAAATCCACCCATTTCTCCATAATCTCCACCTGAATAATAATTTGCTTGGTTATAAGCTGATGTTGTTCCAGTTACATCGTCTTCGGTAATAACACAGGCAATCGTATAATTTCCGGTGATGTCCGATTGAATGGTGCTTGTAACAGAAACTTGTAAAATACGAGTTCCGGAATCGTAATTTGCCCCATTGATGACAACTGCTTTGGGCGATTCAACGATACGTGTTAATAGATCGGTTTCTATTGCACTGGGATTGATATCCGGCAGACGATCAACCAATGCACTTGGGTAACCACCAATCAAATTTCCTATTGCCTCATCATATTCTGTAACCTCCATGGGGTCGTTATTATGAACGGCAATTCCGATAAAATAATCTTCATATTTAGCAGCCATTGCATCCATATACACGGCACCTCTGGGGCACCAGCCGCACCATGTTCCTGTTGCTTCTTCGGCAACAACTTTTTTGCCGACAGCCGGTGTAATTGCATTTATTGTTTTAGAAACTACGTCATCGGTATTATCGCCGTCGGCACCAAGTTCGTTTACATTGCTTATTGTTGCTTCAAAAACGTTTGCTCCTTCGATTAAAACAAAAGGAGTTGCGATGGGAATTGTAACCGAGGCTAAGGAGGCAACGGATTGTCCGGTAACATTTTCGAGAATCGGAGTTCCGCCGTTTTGAGTTAATGATAAATCGAAAGAAGTAATCGTTGTCGTTCCGAGATTGCGAACGGTGATTTCGGCATAGCGCGTTTGACCGGTTAATCCGTTTGAAATATCAAATAAACTACCTGCTGCATTGAGTTCCGGCAACACATACGGGGTTACATCATAAGAAACATCATCAATCCAAAAAGAAGCCGAAGCGTCTGCAGGGTAATAATCAATACCCCAAACCTGATTGATTGTGTTTGACCATGTTGCCTGAGAAACATCATCGATAAGCAATTCCCATGAATTGGAATTAAAATTTGCATTGATGGTTAATTTGAACCAAGTTCCGGAAGGGTGTGTTGAAGTTGCAACTTCAGTTCCGCTGTTTTGAATGCTTATTGTACCGTCTGTCTCCATAAAGCAATCTAAGGCATACGCATTTCCAATTGTTGAATTGCCTTGGAAGTTAAAATATGCTGTTTTTCCTGCCGGGATTTTAAACCATGTTGAAAAGGAAAATTGTCCGGTTGTCAGGGCAGTTGTTGCTGTGAAAGGTAATACCACATCTTGCGGACCGCCATTTGAAGAGGTGGAAGAAAAATAGACAGATTTTGTTCCATCTGTTGTATGATTATCAGTGGTAACAACAAGGGCATCATCGGAACCGCCGCCGGCACCGCTCCATGTTCTCCAATCGGGAGATTGGGTTCCTAATTTCACACCTGCGGTATAGCTTTCAAAGTCATCTGTAAATGTTTGTGCTTGCATAAAACTCAATGTTCCAAATAAAAGCACGAAGAATGTAAAAAATTTTTTCATTTTTAATTTTTTTTATTAATAATTTCACAAAGATAATGGAATTTGCAAAATATTGTAACGAGGCTTGTCTAAAAGATTAAATAAGTGTAATTTTGAGAACAAATTTTAAATAAATATAAATTATGAAAAACATTTTCTTTATTCTCCTTTTTTCAATTATTTCAATACAAAGCTATTCTCAAATTAGCTTAACAGATGTCGGTGGTGAAGATATTACAAATCAAAGTCGATTACTGACCCCCGATGCCGAATATTATATAAATATTTCCAATGCAGGAACATCTGCCATTGATATTACTGTAGAGGTCATTGAATTAAGTGTGCCGGTCTCAGATCCACAGAATTTTTTTCAGATTTGCTACAACGGAAATTGTTATTCCCCCTCACTTACCGGGAGTATCGGTTCCGGTTTCAATCTCGAAGCGGGTACAACAAGTCCTATGCACTTTTTCGATGTCGTTTATAATAATTACGCCAATATATCCGATGCCGCGGTTATTCAAATAAAATTTTTTGAAACTTCAAATCCAAGTAATTCTGCAAGTATTCGATTAGCCAATACGTTTACAAATGTAACACAACTCACCCCGGAAATGAATTGGATTTATCCCAACCCGGCTTCTGATTTCATTCATATTAAAAGTTACGGTTCGGAAGGAAGTTTAATTTTAACGGATATTAATGGTATTCGGGTTAAAAATTTTAAAGTGAGTGAAACAAATAACACTCTTGCAATGTCAGATATTGCGGAAGGTATCTATTTTTACACTTATGTTTGTGAGAATAGAAAACCTGTATCCGGAAAATTGGTAATCGTTCGATAGAATGCTGCAAGAACTTCGTTCACTTTGCTCGTCTAAATTGTAAAAAAAGAAACTCAACCATTCGGGTTGTGTTTCTTTTCTTGTTATAAAACGATTATCGTTCGTTCTTTGGACTCGCAAAAAAAACTTACAATCTATTTTCGATTTCGAAAATTTACATTCTCAAAAGACTTTACAAGGGAAAAAATTAAAATAATTGTAAAAAATAACCGTTTGGTTTTAAAAATGAAATTTCCGGAGTTGATTCTCTTTTTTTTATCTTTGTAGTATAAAAATAAACGAAATATGAGCGAATCATTCAAATTCCTCAACACAATAAACAGTCCGAACGATTTAAAAAAGCTCAAAGAGGAAAATTTAATTACTTTGAGCAGCGAATTGCGTCGATTTATTATTGATATTGTATCGGAAAATCCGGGACATTTCGCATCGAGCTTGGGCGTGATAGAACTTACGGTCGCCTTGCATTATATTTTCAATTCGCCGAAAGATAAAATTGTTTGGGACGTAGGTCATCAAGCCTATGCACATAAAATACTGACCGGTCGTCGAGAAGTATTTCATACGAACCGGAAACTCGGCGGTATTGCCGGTTTTCCGTCAATTTTTGAAAGCGAACACGATGCTTTTGGTGTTGGACATTCATCAACTTCAATCTCAGCAGCACTTGGCATTGCAGTTTCTTCTGCTTTAAAAGGCGAAAAAAATCATGCCATTGCCGTTATCGGAGATGGTGCTCTCACAGGCGGAATGGCTTTCGAAGCCCTGAACAATGCCGGCTCATTAAATGCAAACGTACTTGTTATTCTCAATGATAACAATATGTCGATTGACCCTAATACAGGAGCATTGAACGAATATCTACTCGACATTACTACGTCTAAAACCTATAATAAAGTAAAAGAGGAGGTATGGAAAAGTTTGGGAAAAATAAGGCATATCGGACCCAATACAAGAGCTTTCATTCAGAAAATCGAAAACGGTATCAAATCCGTTATCATGCGACAAGGTAATTTGTTTGAAGCAATGAATTTTCGGTATTTCGGTCCCGTCAATGGGCACGATGTGGTGTATATGACTAAATTATTGGCAGACCTTAAAAATATTCCCGGACCCAAACTCTTGCATATTCTTACAACCAAAGGAAAAGGATTTGCCGCAGCCGAAAGAAATCAGCCGGCATGGCATGCACCCGGCTTGTTCGACAAAATAACTGGGCAGAAAATTGTAATAAATTCCGATAAACCCATTCCGCCGCGTTATCAAGATGTTTTCGGGCAAACGATGATCGAACTGGCTGAGATGAATCCGAAAATTGTAGGCATCACACCCGCAATGTCTTCCGGCTGTTCGTTGAAACCGATGATGGACGCAAAGCCTGAGCGAGCTTTCGATGTCGGGATTGCCGAACAACACGCCGTTACCTTTGCCGCAGGTTTGGCTGCTGATGGTATGATGCCTTTCTGTAATGTTTATTCTACATTTATGCAAAGAGGTTACGACCAAGTGATTCACGATGTTGCATTGCAAAAGTTACCGGTGGTTTTCTGTTTGGACCGAGGCGGTTTGGTGGGCGACGACGGTGCAACACATCACGGAGCTTTCGACCTTGCTTATATGCGTATCGTTCCAAACCTCACAGTGGCTTCGCCAATGAATGAATCGGAACTGCGAAATTTAATGTACACGGCACAACTACCGGGGAAAGGGGCTTTTTCTATTCGATACCCCAGAGGAAACGGTATGTTGCTTGATTGGAAAACTCCGTTCGAGGAAATTCATGTCGGAACAGGGAAAATAATTCACAATGGAAAAGATTTAGCTGTATTGACAATAGGACCGGTCGGAAACAAAATTGAAGAACTTCAAGCACGCTGGAAAGCCGAAAATATAAGTGTTGCTCATTACGATATGCGTTTTGTAAAACCTTTGGACGAAAAGCTTTTACACGAAATTTTCGGTAATTTTACGAAAATAATAACTGTTGAAGACGGCGTTGTTAAAGGCGGATTCGGCAGTGCAGTGCTCGAATTTATGTCAGAAAACGGCTATTCGGCACAGATAATTCGGCTCGGAATCCCCGATAAATTTATAGAACACGGCACTCAGGAAGAATTATACACGATTTGCGGATATGATAAAGAGAGTATTTATAAAACGGTGAAAGCATTAATATCGTAATTTATGGTTTGTAACGAAATAACATAGTTATTTTTAGAAACAGATTTGCTTTGTTTTGATTGTATTTATTCGAGGCAAAGCCTCTTTTAAAATATTCGGCTAAGGCAGAGCCTTAGCCGAACGATTCAGCGAAATCATTACAAAATGAATAACTTATTTCGTTACAGTTTCAAAGTGTTCGTTTTTCAACAACAAATCAGAGTCTTATGTCTCATAAAAAACAACATCTTCTCGACAATCGTTATCTCCGTATGGCAGCCATTTGGGCTGAAAATTCGTATTGCGAGCGTCGCAAAGTAGGAGCATTACTTGTAAAGGATAAAATGATAATTTCCGATGGTTACAACGGAACACCTTCCGGTTTTGAGAATATCTGTGAAGACACAAACGGTACAACCAAAAACTATGTGCTTCATGCCGAGGCAAATGCAATAACAAAAGTTGCAAAATCGCACAACAACAGCAATGGAGCTACGTTGTACGTTACAACATCTCCTTGTATCGAATGTTCGAAACTCATCATTCAATCGGGAATTAAACGCGTTGTTTACACCGAAGAATATCGCATTACCGAAGGAATTGATTTGTTGAAACGTGCCGGGATTGATGTTGTGAAATTTATTGAATAATTTTGTGCAACATCAAAATCGCACACAAAACCCGGAAAATCAGCATAATCCCCACATCAACAAATCATCACATCATTTCATTATCTCATCAACACATCAATAAATCATCACATCAAATTCATGGAAATTCAAAATACAAAAAGAGCAATATACACGCCTATCGTTTTAGGAATTGTATTAGCTGTTGGCATATTTATCGGCAATAAATTTATTCCGCGTAAAGATGGATTGTCGCAAATGTTTGTTTCGAAACCGGATAAATTGTCATCACTTATTCAATTGATACAACACAAATATGTTGATAAGGTTTCAACCGACAGCATCGAAGAGCTTGCAATCCCCGAAATATTGAAAATGCTCGACCCACATTCGGTTTACATTCCGGCAAGCGATATGGAGGAAATGAACGAGCCGCTCAAAGGTAATTTCGATGGTATCGGAGTGCAATTCAATATTCAAAACGATACAATCTACATTATTGCCACTATTCCGGGCGGACCTTCGGAAAAAATGGGTGTGTTGGCAGGCGACAGAATTGTGAAAATCAACGACACCCTTGTTGCAGGTGTAAAAATATCCAATCGACAAGTCATTGATAAACTCAAAGGAGAAACCGGAACGAAAGTAAATATCGGCATCAAACGCCGAAATGTCAAAAATTTAATTCGTTATGAAATTATTCGTGAAAAAATTCCAATAAACAGTATCGATGCCTCTTTTATTACGAACAAGAATATTGGATACATCAAAATAAGTAAATTTTCGGCAACAACATTCGATGAATTTACCCGGGCAGTAATTCGTCTCAAAGAACAAGGCATGAAGACCTTAGTTCTTGATTTACGACAAAATGGCGGAGGCTATCTCGATGCAGCGGTCGATATTTCGGACGAATTTTTGAAAACCGGCAAAATGATTGTTTACACTCGCGGACAACATGCACCGGAACGCAAATATATTGCCACCGATAAGGGGTTGTGCGAAGACTTGCCTTTGGATATTCTTATCGACAGTTGGACAGCCTCGGCAAGTGAAATTGTTGCCGGAGCCATGCAGGATAACGACCGTGCTACGATTATCGGACGACGGTCGTTTGGGAAAGGGTTGGTTCAGGAATCGACCGCTTTCCCGGACGGTTCCGGCATTCGCCTTACCATTGCCAGATATTATACGCCCACCGGACGCTGCATACAAAAACCGTATGACAAAGGTTTGGAAAATTACGAAGAATACTTCTCGCACCGCACGCACGATGGCGAACTCAATTCGGCTGACAGTACTCATTTTTCCGATTCGCTTAAATTTAAAACACCCGGCGGGAAAACGGTTTTTGGAGGCGGCGGCATTATGCCTGATATTTTTGTTCCGATAGATACCTCTTTTTACACGGAATATTACAGGAAATTAATGCACCGCAATTTAATATATGATTTTGCATTAAATTATTCCGACCTGCATCGAAAACACCTTTCATCTTTTAAGTCGGGTGAAGCATTGACGCAATATCTTATCAAAGAAAATATAGAAACTGCCTTCCTTGTCGACTGCCGAAAACACGGAATCAACCCTTCGGGAGCGGAACTAAAAATTTCGCAAAATCGCATCAATGAATTGCTTTATGCTTATATTGTTCGGAATATTTTGAACGAAAATGAATTTTATCGAGCCATTTTGAAAAACGACCCGGATTTTATGCAGGTTTTGAAAATATCAACAAAATAATTTTTTTTGTTACTTAGTTTTCATTCAATAAGGGAAATGCAATTTTGCATTATTCAATGTTGTATCCCATGAGAATCGGAAAACACGATACGTATAATCGAACAAAGGGAGTATTTACAGATAAAGAAAAAAGTGGGAACAAAAATAAAACTCTTCCGTATGACAAAAAGAACATAAATATCAAACAATAATGGACGATTTAAGCAAACAAAATCGAATTGAAAAAATTCTGCCAATTCCTGCAAAATATGCAAATGAATGTATTATCACGCTCAATAAAAAGAAAGAAATTATTGATATTAATGATAAGGGCAGTGAATTGTGTGGCTATCAATTGCCGGAAATTAAATCAAAACCTTTGAAGTTTTTGTTTTCTAATTTTAATTCTCAGATGATTTGCGATTCATGGGAAAAAAAAAGTACGAAAGTAAAAAATATTGAATTGGTACGAAAAGACGGTACCGGGCTTTATGTAAATATGTTAGTTAAAACCAATAATGTACGAAAAATATTGGTCATTCTGAAGAAAATATCGGAAGAGCCCTTGGATTCAAAAAAACTTTTGAGCCAAGTGCAAAAGGAATTGGATAAAAATAAACGAGTAATTGCAATTCAAACAATACTATTAACAGCAAAAGATGAGTTGTTGATTGAATTACAAAACGAACTCAATTTGGTTGATACTCAAAAATGCCCGGAATTAGAAAAAATCAAGACCTTGATTAATCAAAATTTCACAAAAAGTCAGGAATGGGAGTCTTTTAAATTGTATTTTGAAGAAGTGCATCCTCGATTTTTCAGAGCCCTTAAACAAAAATCTTCCGAATTCAGCCAAGGAGAGTTAAAACTTTGTGCATATTTGAGAATTGGTTTATCGACAAAAGAAATCGCAACAATACTTCATATCAATGTAACATCTGTAAACAAAAAAAGAAATCGCGTACGAAAAAAATTGGGAATAAAACCCAAAGAGAATATCCACACTTTTCTTTCTGTTTTATAAAAAAGAGTTTTCAACTTTTTCAGAATGAGAATATGTAAAAAATATGAATTTGTACGTGCGAAAAAAAAAAGGCAAATGTTCTTAAATAAAAAAAAAATATTAACTTTACCTCATAATTTTCATTATTAATCCAAAATAAACGAGCATGAACCTAAAATCAGCACTGAGTAAATTTTTCATTATCGCCGGCTTAGTCTTTTTCATATACGGATGTAAAGGCGGTGGAAACGGAAGTGAAAATAATTCGGACACAATCATTGACTCAAACGATGTTATCACCGAAGAAAATTTAACTTTTTATTTGATTCCTTCGCCAAAAGATATGTTTGCATTTACGAACGACGAGAAATTAAGTTTTTCGCCTCAGGTTTTAAATGCACCCGGGAATGCAGATAAATACATCGATACAAAATCCAGAGAATTGGGATTTGGCATTTATTCGGCAGATTTAGCTTATACCGCAGCATTTTCTAAAACCGCCGAAGCAGCAAACTACCTGAAAATAGTAAGAGACCTGAGCGACAAAATTGGAATCTCCACAGTTTTTGACGAATCCTTGGTTAATCGCTTCGACAATATTCAAGAGAATAAAGATTCTTTGATGAAAGTTACCAACGATACGTACTATGACATCGTTCGGTTTTTGGAAGATAATGAACGTAAAAGTACCTTAGCTCTGATTTCGACCGGCGGTTGGCTCGAAAGTCTTTATATTGTTTCCAACATTGTCGGACAATATTCGCCCGAGAATAAAACCATTCAATTAGTTGCAGACCAAAAACTCATCTTTGAAAATTTAATGTTGTATCTCAATCAAAATAAAAATGATGATAATATCAAAAGTGTTATCGCCGAGCTTCAACCTATCAAAGCAATTTATGACCAACTCAAAGAAGAAAAAACAGAATCAGGAAACTCGAAGCCCAAAAACAAAGGATATATCGTTGGCGGAGGCTCAAAAATAGTGATAAGTAAAGAACAATTTGAGAAATTAAAAGAAACAATCGGCACTGTAAGAAATAAATTAGCGGGCAACAACGTTTAATATTTACAAACCAAAATATAAAGAAACTATGAAAATTTTTAAATTATCGATATTTCTGACATTTATTATTCTCCCGGTCTTATCAAAAGCCCAAGCCGGTTGCTCTTCTAATTTGGATTTTCAGAAACAAAGAATAACAGAACCGTGGTCGTACAACGACCTGTCGAAAAGTGCAACCTGTCTTACCGGAAATTCTTACGAATTTATTGTTCCCCTATCCAAAGGCAGAGATTATCGCCTGATGTTTTACGCAGCACCTGTTTTCAACAATAAAATGACTTTTAAAATCATCGACCAAAGCTCGCATCAAACAATTCTGGATTTGCCCGGCGAAAGCTCTACAAATAATGAAGGGACTTGCGTATTACACGATATTTTTAATGTGGACAACGGCAAAATGTTTCACCCATATTTTGATTTTTTTCCCGAATCTTCAACAAATTTAAAAATAATTATCGACATCAAACCACTTCCGGTCGAAACCGATGTAAATAACCCGAACTATAAAATGCCCGAAAAAAAGGAAAGAGGTTGTATCACCGTTATCGTTATGGATAAGGCAGCGGTCGGCGGAAATTTTTAATACGACACAATCTAAACGAAAAGGCTGTTTTTGCAGCCTTTTTTTTGCTTTACACATTCGATTTCCATACTTTTGTAAAAAACAGAACCTGTGCCGAAAAAAAAAATACTCATTTTTATCGATTGGTTTACACCGGGTTACAAAGCCGGAGGACCAATTCGGAGTGTTGCGAATATTATTGATAATACACATCAATTCTTTGATTTTACTGTAATCACATCGGATAGGGATTTGGGTGATACCAAACCTTACAATATCGAATTAAATGTTTTCGTTCAAAAAGACACTTTTCGGATAATCTATATAAGTCCTGAAAATCAAAATTCATTATTTTTAAAACAAATATTGGAAAAAATCGACTTTGATATAGCATATTATAACAGTGTTTTTTCTATAAAATTTACTTTTCTGCCGATTAGAATTATACGGAAAAACAACTTTTCTGCTAAACAAATACTCGCACCTCGCGGAATGTTTGGTGCCGGTGCGATAAATATTAAAAAATACAAAAAAACAACATTTCTGTTATTTGCCAAACATTTTAATATTTATAAAAATATTATTTGGCATGCGACAACTGTTGATGAAAAATATGATATTCTTAAGTATTTCCGTAAAAGTTTGATTAAAGTTGCTCCAAATTTGAGTAAAGCACCCAAAGCAAATACTATGAGGTTAAAGGAAAAAAATAAATTAAAAATTATTTTTATATCCAGAATATCACAAAAAAAGAATTTAAAACAGGCAATTAAAATTCTCACTAAAATAGGGTCTAATTATTATTATGTCTTTGATATTTATGGTCCAATTGAAGATTCTGAATACTATAAGCTTTGCCAAGAACAAGTAAAACAGCTTTCAGACCATGTAAAAGTTTCTTTTTTAGGCGATATAAACCACAATAAAATAGATGAAACATTAAAGCAGTATCACTTGTTCTTTTTGCCGACTTCCCATGAAAACTTCGGTCATTCCATTATCGAAGCCTTGTCTGCCGGCTGCCCTGTCCTTATCAGCGATCAAACACCTTGGCGAAATTTGGAAGAAAAACGAATCGGTTGGGACATTGCACTTTCCGATGTTAAAAAATTTGTTAAAGTACTCGAAAATTGTGCCGAAATGGGGCAAGAAGAATATAATATGCTTTCGGATAATGCTTTTGAATTTGCAAAAAAAACAACACAAAATCCTGAAAACGTTGAACTTACCAAACAATTATTTTTAAATGCCTGAAACCGACCTTTCCAAATTCAACAATTCGTGGTACAAATCCGGAGCCGGCGTTATGAAGCGTACAGCTTGGTTTCTTGTGAATGCGACAGTGTTTCAAAATCGGGCTTTTCCGTTAGTAAAATTTAAAATATTTTTACTAAAAATTTTCGGAGCAAAAATCGGGAAAGGCGTTATTATTAAACCTTCGATAAACATTAAATATCCGTGGCGACTTGCAATCGGCGATTATTCGTGGATAGGCGAAAATGTTTGGATTGATAATTTGGAAAATGTAGAAATTGGGGCAAATTGCTGTATTTCTCAGGGTGCTTTGCTCCTATGCGGTAATCATGATTATAAAAAACCGAATTTCGATTTAATCATCGGAAAAATAACAGTCGAAGACGGCGTTTGGATAGGTGCCAAAAGTATTGTTACGGGAAATGTCGTTTGTGGCTCACATTCCGTTTTGTCGGTTAATTCTGTTGCTTCAAAAGACATGGAAAGTTTTGGAATTTACCGCGGAAATCCTGCCGAAAAAATCAAAATCCGCGAAATAAGCGAACAATGAAAATCAGCATCATCACAGCCTCTTTCAATAATGTTTCGACAATTGAAACAACACTGAAATCGGTACTTTCACAAAGTTATGAGAATATCGAATACATTATTGTCGATGGTAATTCGAGCGACGGAACGTTTGAAATCATCGAAAAATATTCCGAACACATCACAAAAATCATTCACGAAGCCGATTCGGGCATTTACGATGCACTCAATAAAGGCATAAATGCCTCAAGCTCCGACATCATTGCATTTCTGCATGCCGATGATTTTTTTGCCGATGAATTTGTTGTTGAAAATGTTTTAAAAACTTTTGAGGAGAAAAAAACAGATTCCGTTTACGGCGATTTGGACTATGTTTGGGCAGTAAATCCCGACAAAATTGTTCGCCATTGGGAGTCCGGACTATTCACACAAAATAAATTGAGAAATGGATGGATGCCGCCGCATCCTGCAACTTTTATCAAACGCGATATCTATTTAAAATACGGGTTTTTTAATACCGATTTTAAAATTGCTGCCGACTACGAAAGTATATTACGATTTTTCGGCAAAGCCCGAATATCGACATGTTATTTGCCCAAAGTACTGATAAAAATGCGAACCGGCGGAGCAAGCAACAGAAGTGTGAAAAATATCATCTTGAAAATGAAAGAAGACTATCGAGCCTTGAAGCTGAACCATGTTGGCGGAATTACTACTGTATTGTTGAAAAATCTTCGTAAAATTCCGCAACTCTTTAAACGCAAATAAACTACCTTTGTATTTCCGAAACATTCAGAATCGACATACAAAACAATAATCTGTACTCATTGTGATAGACCCGCACACAATACAACAAATAAAAGAAACAGCTCGAATAGAGGAAGTTATACAGGATTTCGTCAGTCTGAAACGAGCCGGAGTCAACTATAAAGGAAACTGTCCTTTTCACAACGAAAAAACGCCATCGTTCGTAGTATCACCTGCCAAGGGAATTTATCACTGTTTTGGTTGCGGTGCATCTGGCGATTCGGCTAAATTCATCATGGAGCACGAAAAAATTTCGTATCCGGAAGCAATTAAATATCTCGGAAAAAAATACAATATCAATGTTCCCGAACAAGCAGTGTCGGAAGAGGTGTCTCAGGAATTAAAAGAACGTGAAAGTCTTTATATTGTCAATGAATTTGCAAAAAAATTCTTTATCACTTCGCTTTACCATACCGATGAAGGCAAAAGTATCGGACTTTCTTATTTTCGCGAACGCGGTTTTAGGGAAGATATTATCAAGAAATTTGAACTCGGTTGGAGTCCGCAACAACGCGATGCCATTACACAAGCCGCAAAAAAACAAGGATACAAGGCACTATATCTGCAAAAACTCGGGTTAAGTATTTTAAAAGAAGATGGTTATGAATTTGACCGTTTTGCAGGGCGTGTTATGTTTCCAATTCTTTCACTATCGGGAAAAACAGTAGCTTTTGGTGGCAGAATATTGCGAACCGACAAAAACACTGCCAAATATCTCAATTCGCCGGAATCGGATTTGTATCACAAATCGGATATTTTGTACGGTATTTTTCAAGCCAAAAAAGACATTGTAAAGCTCGATAAATGCTACATGGTCGAAGGCTATACCGATGTGATTTCGATGCACCAAACCGGCATCGAAAACGTGGTGGCTTCATCGGGAACGGCACTCACCGAAAATCAGGTAAAACTCGTAAAACGCTTCACAAACAATCTGACAATTCTCTACGACGGCGATGCTGCCGGAATTAAGGCTTCGCTCAGAGGTATCGACATTGTATTGGCACAGGAAATGAATGTTCGTGTGGTTTTATTGCCAGATGGAGAAGACCCGGATTCGTTTTCACGTAAATCGACAGCCGAAGAATTTCACAACTATATCAAAAAACACGAGCAAAATTTCATTCGTTTTAAAACCGAATTGCTCATGCATGAAGCTGAAAACGACCCGATTAAGCGTGCACAATTGGTTACCAATGTCATGCAATCTGTTTCCATAATCCCCGACCGTATCCTTCGTGCCGAATATATCAAAGAATGCAGTACTTTGCTGAAAATAAAAGAAGAAATTCTGTATGATGAAGTCCGTAAAAAAGTACTCCAAAACACCGGACACGATCAATCGAAAAGATATGAAACCACGAATACAAATATAAAAACAACAGCACATATTCCGGCATTCGTACAAGGCATTTATTCGGAGGCAAACGAACGCGAAGTTTTGTATTTTCTTTTGAATTTCGGTAAGATGAAATTAGATTCCGAAAATACAAGCGAAACGGCAACAAAAGCGGCAGAATATATCATTTCCGAAATTCAGAACGAAGAGTTGGATTTTCAGAATTTGATATACAAACAAATTTTTGAGGATTTTGAAAAATTCCTTGTAATAAACGAAGTTCCGGATACTAATTATTTTTTACATCATCAAAACCCTGAAATCCGGTCGATTACGGCAGAAATTATCAGTCCGGGTTACGAACTGAGCAAGTTATGGAAAAAACGCGGCGGCGGCGAAAAACCGATTGAAGAACGACTTCACGAAAGTATTCCGGAAGCAATTGTTCGCTTTAAATTTAAAATATTAGAATTGATGATTGCAGATATTGATGCAGATATTTCGGCAACTAATGCAGATAATTCGGAACGTTTCATTGAACTATTCACTCAAAAAGTAAAACTCGATGAAGTGAAAGTTCTTCTGAAAACAGATGCCGGCGAACGGATTATCTTATAAAGAAAGAATACCCTGCAAGAGAATTGCAGAGTATTCAACCGTTAATGAAAACAAAACCGTGGGCCCACCTGGGCTTGAACCAGGGACCCCTTGATTATGAGTCAAGTGCTCTGACCAACTGAGCTATAGGCCCGACACCCGTTTTTTCGGGTGAGCAAAATTACAAATTCTTTTAAAATTACAAAAACTATTTTCATGTTAAATTCAAAAGGTATTAAAAATATAATTTTAGATTTCGGCGGTGTCGTGTTGAATTTGGATACAGACCGCACAATTAGAGCATTTAGGGAGCTGAAATACACCAATGTTGATGAATCGACAGGAAAACTCAAAGATTCCAAACTGTTCACCGATTATGAAATCGGAATAATTTCAGATGATGAATTTCGAGATGATATAATTTCAAAATGTCAAATTCCGGTCTCATTTCCTGTTTTTGATAATGCTTGGAATGCCATGTTATTGGATTATCCGAAAGAAAATATCGAAATCATTCAAAAATTGTCGAAAACATATCGTGTTTTTCTGCTCAGTAATACCAATAAAATACACTACGATTTTTATATTATAGTATTTCGCCGGCAATTCGGATTTGAATTGCGATCTTTATTCGAGAAATCCTATTTTTCACACGAAATCGGTATGCGAAAACCAAAACCTGATATTTTTCAAAAAGTGTTGCATGAAAACCAATTGAACGCCGGTGAATGTTTGTTCATTGACGATTTGGAAGAAAATCGAAAAGCAGCCTCACAATTTGGAATACAGACTGTTAATTTCAATACAAATCAAGGTTTAAATACCATTTTTTAATACATTTCTGCGTTAAGTTGAATCGTTTTCTATGAAAAAAGAAAAACCTCAGAAATGAGGTTTTTCTTTTATTGAGACATAAAAATTATTTTTTGATAAATCGTTTCGAGACCAATTTCCCCTCGTCAGAAACTCGGAGAGTGTAAATACCTGCCGGCAAATCTTGAATGTTGATTTCGCGAGATCCGTTCAATGTTAAGGTTTTTACATTTTTACCGTTAATATCATATATCATTGCTTCTTGGGCGTATCCGGGAACTTGTATGTTGATAAAATCATAAGCGGGATTTGGATAAATATCGAAGGTATTTCCGTCATCAACATCGCTTCCTACATATTGAATTTCAAATCCATCGGATT
>DYMH01000086.1 GCA_020721645.1 Draconibacterium orientale | reverse complement strand
AAAATCAACAAGAAACATATTCAAGTTTTAATAATTCGACTCTTGATTCGCATTAGTATTATTTTAGTTGCTTATATTCAGACAAATAGTAGTCTTGTTGTATTTGCTGTTTTAAATAAAATATATAAAAAAAGAGAACGATTCTTCGTCCTCTTTTTTTATTTTTCAAATGAGAGATTATTTTTCTGTTTTCTTTGGAATTAACATTTTATAGAACGATCTCCAAACTGCATAGAGAGCGATTATCAGGAATACGATACCAAAATAAGGTGCTACATCTCTAAAATTTTCGGAAATTGCTATTTCCATCGCTAATAAGCCAAACAGTGTGGTAAATTTGATAATCGGGTTCAAAGCAACCGATGAAGTGTCTTTGAATGGGTCGCCAACAGTATCGCCCACAATAGAGGCATCGTGCAAAGGTGTTCCTTTTGCCCGGAGTTCAACTTCGACAACTTTTTTGGCGTTGTCCCATGCTCCGCCTGCATTTGCCATAAACAAGGCTTGGAATAATCCGAAAACGGCTATCGAAATTAAATAACTTACAAATAAAGAGACTGCATTGTTACCGCCGATACTCGAAGGCGAAGACAAACTTGCGAATGCCAAAGCGAAAAAGAAAATAGCGATAAAGATGTTGAACATACCTTTTTGGGCATATTGTGTGCAAATTTTCACAACTTCGTTGGATTTTTCGGCATCGGCTTTTTTAGGTGCATCCGGGTCTAAATTGATATTGAGTTTGATGTATTCCACTGCACGATATGCACCTGTGGAAACTGCTTGTATCGATGCTCCTGAGAACCAGTAAATTACGGAACCTCCGAGGATAAATCCGAGTATCGTGTATGGATTCAATAGATTGAGAACGGTTTCCGGTTCGATACCAAGGGTAGATTTTATCATCAATATGAGTGAAAAAATCATGGTTGTGGCACCAACAACTGCTGTTCCGATAAGCACAGGTTTGGCGGTGGCTTTGAAGGTATTTCCTGCTCCATCGTTGGCTTCGAGATAGTATTTTGCTTTTTCCCAATCGGGTTTGAAACCGAAGTCTTTTTCGATTTCTGCATCAATGTTAGGAATTTCTTCGATGAGCGAAAGTTCGTAAACTGATTGTGCATTGTCGGTAACGGGTCCGTAACTGTCCACGGCTATTGTTACAGGTCCCATGCCCAGCATACCGAAGGCTACCAATCCGAAAGCAAAAATTGAAGGATAAACCATAAAACTTGATAAGCCAAATGTACTTGCATAATATGCCAAAAACATCAACACAAAGAAAATCATGCCTTTCCAAAAAGCACTGAAATTTCCGGCAACCAAACCGGATAAAATAACCAATGATGCTCCGCCTTCTTTACCTGCACTGACGATTTCGTTTACATGGGTTGATTTAGGCGATGTAAATATCTTTGTAAATTCGGGAATTATAGCCGCACCAATCGTTCCGCAACTGATAATCAGCGACAGTATCCACCACATATCCGTATTTCCATTTATTTCGGGTATTAAAAGATAGCTGGCAATAAATGTTACAGCAATAGAAAGCAGTGATGTTATCCAAACTAAGTGTGTTAGGGGTTGTTCAAAATCTAATTCATCGACATCGGAATATTTTATTCGGCTCAAAATGTTGTTGATTGCAAAAGCTGCTACAGAGGTAATGATCATTAAAATTCGCATCACGAAAATCCAAACGAGTAATTGTGTTTGAATGCCTTCGGTTTTTAAAATATCAAAACCGAGAGCATTTCCGCCAACGGCTAATAAAATGAACGATATTAATGCAACACCTGTTACGCCGTAAGTTTCAAATCCATCGGCAGTGGGGCCGACACTGTCTCCGGCGTTGTCGCCCGTACAATCGGCAATAACACCCGGATTTCTCGGGTCATCTTCGCCGATTTTAAATACAACTTTCATCAAGTCGGCACCAATATCTGCAATTTTTGTAAAAATACCGCCTGCGATTCTAAGGGCAGAAGCTCCGAGAGATTCTCCGATAGCGAATCCGATAAAACTTGCCCCTGCTAAATCCGAAGGCATGAACAAGAGAATGATGAGCATCATCATCAGCTCGATTCCAATCAATACAACTCCGATACTCATACCTGCATTCAGAGGAATATTTAATAATTTCAAGGGTTTGCGTTGCAGCGAAGCAAAAGCCATGCGGGCATTTGCCAAGGTATTCATCCGGATTCCGAAGGCAGCCACGGTGTATGAGCCAAGAATCCCGATTACGGTCCAACCTATAATAATGGCAACTCCTCCGATTCCGAACAGTGCTTGGCCATTATGGTCTTTTGCCAAAAATCCGAAATATCCGGCAACAGCCGAACCGATGAATAAAAAGAGTATTGCTAAAAATTTGCCTTGCTGTTTTAGATAAGTTTTACAAGTGCTGTAAATAATATCAGCAATTTCGAGCATCGATTTATGTGCCGGAAGTTTTTTAACTTTTAAAAACTGAAAGTACCCGAATAACAATGCTAAACTTGTTATCAGAAAACCCCAATACAAAATACTTTCGGATTTTATGGCTTCGGGAATTTTTAAATCGGCTTCGCTTGCAAATGTGAAAGCAGGAGCCAGAAGTGCTGCGATTAATGTCAAGAGACTTCTTCTTTTCATGTGTAATGTAATTTAGTTTAAGTGAATGGTTTTTTTTGAACAGGATTTATGTTTGTTTTTCAAAATATAGATATATTTGGATATGAAAAAGCAAAAAAAAAGACAAACTACGCCGGTTTGTCTTTTTGTAAATTATCGCCATAATAGCCAATACTCAATTTTAGTGCTTTGGTAGGTCATGTTCATGGTTCTGAATTTTTTAATTTCTTTTTGTGCTTGTTCGCGTGTAGTAAACGAGCCGGTAGCAACGCGATTTAGCCCGTTGTATGGATTCAAAATCATAGCGGCATAGCCTTTGTCTTTGAAAAATTTGCGTAAAGCAATGGCGTTGGGTATTTCTTTGTAACTGCCGGTAATGATGTAGAATTTTTTTACGTGTTCTTTGGTCGATTTATTTAATTCTTTTTCCGAAACTTTTTTCAAAGTACCGTCTTGATTTTCCTGTAAAACAGGCTCGTTTTCTGTTGTTTTTACATCAACTTTTTTCAACGTGTCTTTTTTGTCAATCACTTTCACAATTTCAATGGTGTCTTTTATCGAATCGTTTTCGGTGTGATACAAATCGAAGTCGGTGTTATGTTCTTCAACAGTAACTTGGGTGCCTTTATCTTTATCGGTTTTTACTTCTTTTTTTGAGTTACATGCTACTTGAAATACTGCAAATAGTACGGAAACGATGAGGATTGTCTTTTTCATTGTACGGAAGTTAAGGTTTATTTTTTTTAAAATGGTCAATATTTTGAGCTGCTAAAAGTACAAAATCTTATGCAAGAATAAAATATTTTATTGAAATTTTATAACTTTGAATTAATTTTTTTACAAAAAAAAGAGTCTTTGAAAAAAATCAGGTTTTTCTTACAAGATTTTATTAATCTTTTTTTCCCGAATTCGTGCACTGTTTGCGGGCGAACTTTAATAAAAGGTGAAAATGTTTTTTGTACATTTTGCATAAACGATTTGCCGCGAACACGATTTCACAAGCAACCGGATAATCCTGTGATTCAGTTGTTTTATGCGAATCCTCGGATCCTTTACGGTACGGCATATTTTATCTACAAAAAAGGAAGTCGGTTCCAAAAACTTATACATCAACTTAAATATAAAGGGTGTCCGGAAATTGGTATCGAACTGGGCAAACATTTTGGCAATGACATACTTGGTTCGGTTTTCCATTCGGCTGATGTGCTTGTTCCGGTTCCTTTGCACCCCGAGCGATTCAAAAAACGCGGCTACAATCAAAGCGAAAAAATTTGCGAAGGAATGTCGGTTTCCATGTCAATTCCGGTTGATTTCAAATCGGTGATTCGCACGGTAAACACCCAAACTCAAACCCGCAAAAATAAAGAAGAGCGGCATAAAAATGTTGAATCAATTTTCAGCATACAAAATCCGGAAATGTTAAAAAATAAACACGTTCTGGTTGTTGATGATATTATTACAACCGGTTCGACGATGTTGTCGTTTGCCGAAGAAATTTTAAAAATTGAAGGTACAAAAGTGAGTGTGGCTGCACTGGGGGTGGCAATCGATTGATTTTTTTTATCGATATAACCCTTCGGTACAATTGGTACAAATAGAAATGGATTTTCGATTGTTGAGCAATTTTTGTCGAAACCGGTGGTATGCAATACTGTTATTGATTTCGGAAAATGAATTTTTGTTGATATTTCCTACCACATGTTCTGCCGATTTATCGAAACAACAAGGCAAAACTTCGCCCTTGGTGTTAATAACAGCCGAGTTCCACAAACGTTCGCAGTGATTCTTCAGCTTACTTTTTATTTTAAAACTTCCGTTGCCCACAGGTTGATATCTCGAATATTTTGCATTTTTCGGAATCATTGGACTGCCTTTTTCAAAGTTGTAGATTTGTGCCGATTTCAATTTCAATTTATCAACACCAAGTTTTTTTGATAATGCTTTGATTTGCTGAATTTCGTGCTCATTAAACGCTGTTACAACAAATTGCAGTTCGATACGTGGAGTCTGCGAATGAAGCTTTTTTTTGAGTTCGCTCAAACGAAGGATATTTTCGATAATCAGTTCGAAATTTCCGCCGACACGATATTTTTCGTAGGTTTCCGAGCAAGCACCATCTAAGGAAATTATGATTTTATCCAAGCCCGACCTGATGATTGAAATTGCCGTTGGTTCGTTCAAAAAATGCCCGTTTGTTGATATTACAGTATAAATATTTTTCGTTCGGGCGGCATATTCGGCAAACTGTGCCAATTTTTTATTCAGAAAGGGTTCCCCCTGAAAATAGAGAAATAAATTGAGCAAATACGGCGAAAGTTCGTCGATTATTGATTCAAATAACTCAGCTGATATTGTTGATTTTCCGGTATTTATACCATTCCCCACAGGGCATTCAGGGCATTGTAAATTGCAAAAAGAAGCCGGTTCTATCGATACACTTATCGGATAACCCCAACGAAAATCAGTTCTAAACACTCTCGAAAACAGGTAACTGATGTAAACTTTTAGTGTATTAAAAATTTTACGAAATGATATTTTTTTCAGGATTAAAAACAAAATGATACTTTGATTTGTTGATGTTTTGATGTGATGATGTGTTGAAGAGATGATTTGGTGATGCGATAATTATAAACAGTAAATATGATTGTTTAGATTAATATCGTAAAAATATTGTATTATTTTGAAATTGAAAAATTTTAACATATGCTGTGATTGTAATATATTGATTAAATATCATAAATTCAATATGTTATAAGGTTTACTGAATTAAGAATATGGGGGGAAATGTTAAAATAAGTAATGCAAACATTACTAAAATCATGTGCTAAGGGTGTGTCAAGGGTGTGTCGAGGGTGTGTCGAGGGTGGAAATAGGGTTGAAGTGTCTCTCAAATTAAGACTTAATCCGGGTTCGGAACAGGAAAAAGGTAGGTCGTAACGGGTAATTACCCGTTCGGAACCGGTAAATTGAATATCTGAACAACAAAGCAAAACCCGTGAAACAGTACGAACCCTATTTCAGCGACACGCCGGAATACGAACCCGAAGAAGGCTTTGCGGGAGTTACGCCCGTGATTCATTACGATCCGCTCGTGTGACCCGTGCGTACGGATTTGCCCGACGGCACGTTTACGAAAGTTGAGTTTACGCCCTGGCTGGTGCGAAAATTCGATGCCAACGATACCGTTTTGGAAAGCGATTGGTTGAAATCCATTTTCGTCGACGGAATAATTCCCGCCGACGAACCCGCAGACCCCACGGAACGCTCTGTATGGCTCGCCGCCAAACATGCAGACACGCAGACACGCCGCAAACCGTGCATTTGGACACGCTCGGCAGAGAATTTCTCACCGTGGACGACAACGGCCCACTCGGCAAATACAAAGTCCGCAACACGCTCGACATCGCAGGAAACACCACCAAAGTAACCGATGCCAAAGGTCGCGAAATGACTTTCCACACCTACGACATGCTCAAACGCCCGCTCCGCACCCGCAACATCGACAGCGGAACACGCGTATCGCTTGCCGATGCAGCCGACAAACCGCTTCGTACATCAGACCTGACAGGTTTTGAAAACCTGTCAGGTCTTACCGGCAGCTTGCAAAGTTTTACCTACGACGAATTGCAACGCCCGGTAGATATGATATTGACAACCGACAGCGACCGAACCGTACAAAAAACCGTTTACGGCACCAATCCCGATTTGAACAACATCGGCAAGCCCTACAAAATCCTCGACCAAAGCGGCATCCAAACTTTTACGGACTACGATTTTAAGGGCAACCCATTGCAAACCCTAAAAGAGTTTTGCGAAGATTCTGAAAACACAATTGATTGGAGCGAAGCGACAATCAACACTTTGATAAAATCGTTTTCCAATTCACAAATATTCGATGCACTCAACCGCCCCGTTTTGCAAACAAAACCCGACGGAAGTGTTGTGAAATATGAATTTAACGAAGCGGGCTTGTTGGAAACTATACAACGCCAAACCCTGTCGGGGGCTTCAAGCCCCGACAGGGTTATAACCCCATTCGTAACCAATATTAACTACAACGCCCGTGGGCAACACATCGATATTTACTATGCTGATCCCCAATCTTCGTAAAAAAGCAGCAGATGCTAAAATAGATTACTAACAAGATTTAGGTTGCCGGTTTGTCGAATATCATTCTTTTTTGAGCATGAATCCGTTCAAAACAGTGATGTTTTTCAGAAAATAAATTCTACAATCCAATCTCACAAACCACAGGATAATGGTCGGAATATTTTTGGCGAAAGGTTTTAAAACGATACGATTTGAGCGAAGAACTGTGAAAAATATAGTCGATACGAAACAAGGAAAACTTTCCGGTATAGGTACTTCCGATGCCGAAACCTGATTCGGAGAATGCATCGGTTAGATTTCCTTTCACGGTTCGATAAGCATACGAAACCGGAACATCGTTTAAATCGCCGCACACAATGACCGGGTATTTCGATTTTGCAATTTGTTTTGCCAAAAAATCTGCCTCCAAAGCTCGATTACGAAAAGCCCGCATCATTTTCCGCAAAATCTCGACAGTGCCCGGTAAAAAATCATCTTTGTCGTTTTCGGTCAGATGTTCTACAAAACGATAATCATCGTAGCCCAAATGCAAAGATGCCAAGTGTACATTGTAAACCCGAATAGTATCGATGCCGATAAGAATATCCGCATAAATAAATTTGCGCTTTGTTGTTTTAAAACGAAAACTTCCGGTGCGAAAAATTGGGTATTTGCTGAAAATAACAGGTCCGAAAATTTTAATTTTTTGTTTGATTTCCTTTCGATAAGCAAGATGATAATATGGATAATGTAAAATTTTTGAAATGGAATCGAAAGTAGAAAACTGCTCGGCACGACATGAATAATATTCCTGAAAACAGAGAATATCCGGCTGTTCCTGTCTAAATAATGCGTAAATTTTCTGTGGAATATTATTCGTCTTATCCCAATTATAAAGATTGAAAAGTCGCACATTGTACGACATCACTTTAATACTTCTGCCTTTTTTTTCGGCATCTTCTGTATTACAACCAAAAAAATCAGTAATGTGATTGTATCCCAATAACACAACAAGAGCCGATAAGAAAAACATTTTCTTTCTTCTGAAAGCAAAAAAGACTGCGAACCCGATATTAACAATTAACAGTACGAGAAATGCCGTGCCAAATGGGGCTGCAAAAATAAAATTGTTCGGACTGATATACACCGAAACATAAGCAAGCAGTAATGCTGTAACGAAAAATAAATTTATTATTATGAGCGAATTACGGAATATTTTTCTCAAAAAATCATTTTTTAAATCAAGTTGCGATTTCTTAGCAAAAATACAAAATGTTTGTCATTTTTTGCACAATTCTCACATTATTTTTCCCCTGCTACTCTTGGGGTTCGATGAAGTTCGTACTATCATTGAGTCTGAATTTCAGATACGTAATTTTTTGCCCTTTTGCCAAAAATTGTTTTTCGTAAAAAGTTTGTATCGATAAAATATCATCAGCCGCATTGCTGTGGTATAAGTCATCGGAAGCGAAAAGCAATTCCAATTTATTTTTCGCAATCACTTGCAGAGTGTAGAGATGAAGCGGCAAATTATCGGTTTTCAGATGAATAATTCCTTCGGATTTCAACAGTTTGGCATAATGACTTAAAAACCGTGATGAAGTCAATCGCTTTTTCTGTTTTTTGGGCTGCGGGTCAGGGAAAGTAATCCATATTTCGCTCACTTCTAGCTCGTCAAACAACGAATTGACAAATTCAATTTTGTTGCGAATAAAAGCCGCATTTTTCAATCCCGCTTCGTAAGCCGTTTTGCAACCTCGCCACAAACGTGCTCCTTTGATATCCACTCCGATAAAATTTTTCAATGGAAACCTTTGTGCCAGCCCAATGGTATATTCGCCTTTTCCGCAGCCAAATTCAACAACTATCGGATTTTTGTTGCCAAAATAATCGGTGTTCCATCGCCCTTTGAGTTCAAATTCCTTTTCATACATTTCTTGGGGCGAAGGCTGAAATAGATTCGGAAAGCTTTGGTTTTCGGCAAAACGTTGTAATTTTTTCTTCGACATTGATTATTTGATGTGTTTATGTGAGGATTGTGTTGATATGTTGATGTGAGGATTGTGTTGATTATGTAGATATGGTGATTTGAGGATGTTTTTAATATCAAACAGTTATCAATTTATAAAACACAATTTACAACAGTGCATAGCATAAATGAGCCAAGTATAAAAAGTTTAAAGTTTGTAAAGATAAAAAGTGCATATTGTTTATAATCAATAATTTATGCAAAAAGAATGAATGTGAGTTAAAGCTTTTATTTTTCAGCATAATAACTTTATAAACTTTCAACTTTATAACTTTCTATACCGAAATAAGTAATGTATAAAAGCGTAAAATTAACACAGGTTGCAAAAAAATCGGAAAAACAAAACCGAAAACCGAACCTGCAAAATGTGCATCGTGCCCAATATTGTCGGTCCCTTTTTTTGCCATATACCACGAATAAACCAAATAAATCAAACCAAAAATGGGCGAGGGGATAGGAATTGGTAAAAACAGAAAACCGATTTTTCCGGTGGGTTCAAACAAAATGCTTGCAAACAGCACTGCCGATACAGCACCCGAAGCTCCTACCGAATTGTAATAATGATTGTTACGATGTTTCAGCAGTGAAGGTAATGATGATACAACAACAGCTAAAAGGTACATAATCATATACAAAAATTTCCCCGATTTTGGGAAAAGAACCGAAAAATACTGTTCCGTAATTCCGCCAAAAGCATACAGAACATACATATTAACAATTAAATGCAGCCAGTCGGCATGAAGTAAGGCATGCGAAAACAGCCTTGTATAATCATGTTTATGGACAAACAGATACGGATTAAACTTGAATTTATCGAACATTTCGTGATTTCGGAATGCCAAAATTGAAACGATTGCCGTAACGAAGATTATAAAAAAAGTAATCGGTGTTTGAGTTAGATATTCCATGCTGAAAAAGAGACGTTTTTAGTGTATTATTTTGTAAATCAATTCTTTGAGAAGCTCTCCGGCATCAGCGGAAATATTGCCGTAACCTTTTGATTTCATATCATATTCTCGTAAAAGAGATATTATTTGAACAACTTTTGCTTTCGGATAATTTTTTGCCGAAGATTCGTAATCTTTTAGAAAAAATGGATTGATTTTCAATACAGAAGCTGCATTTTTAGGCTCTTTATTGGGCAAATAATGATAAACCAGCACTTTCGAGAAAAAGAAAAACAAAGAATTGATTGTCAGAACAATGGGATTGTCTTTTTGATTTTGCCCAAAATGCAAAGCAATTCGATTGGCTTTGAGAACATCTTTTTGGCGAATGGCATTTTGTAGCTCAAAATTGCTGTAATCTTTGCTTATTCCGATATTGTCTTCGATGTGTTTTGTTGAAATAACCGAACCCGAAGACAGCGAAATTTTTAATTTATCCAATTCGTTGGATATTTTGCTCAAATCGTTGCCCAAAAATTCAACCAACAGGAGCGAAGCAACAGGCTCGATTTTATAATTGTCGCTTCGCAAATAGCCGCTTATCCAGTCCGGAACCTGATTGTCGTATAATTTTTTTGTTTCGAGTAAGATGCCGTTTTTCTCAACAGCTTTATAAATTTTCTTCCGCTTGTCTAAGGTTTTGTATTTGTAATTGATAACTAAAATTGTCGATTTCAGAGGATTTTCGGCATAATAAACAAGATTTTCGATGTTTTTTAAATTTTGAGCCTCCTTAACAATGATTACCTGATGATTTGACATCATCGGAAACCTACGGGCAGCATTATCAACATCTTCAACTTTCAAATCCTTACCGTATAAAATGGTTTGATTAAAAGATTTTTCGGACTCGCTTAAAACATGTTCAGCAATGAAATCGGTTATTTTATCAATAAAATATGGCTCTTCGCCCGAAAGAAAATAAATCGGTTTATAGATTTTTTTCTTCAATTCATCAATAATTTCTTCGTATTTCATAATAAGTTAAAAAGGAATAGAATATGTTATAAATCGTTGCCTTGTTTTTCTCTGTTTTTTCGTATCAAACGCCTCAGAAGCCACATTGCACTTGCAATGAACACGAATCCGTAGAAATACAAGCTTTTCTGTAATCCGAAATAATACGTTTTATGAACCGCTGCAGCAAGCGACATCAGAGCAACCGAAATCCACAAAAACTCTGGGGCACGTGTATATTTTTGATTCAACATAGTCTTCGATTATTATGCAATATTATGAAACCTCAACCATTATTGCAAATCGCATCTTCTTTGAACACGTTCGAGCTGTAAATTTTTTAATCATTTTATGTGCAAACGTGCAAAATTCAAATATGTGCGATAATTGCGATATTCGGGTTTTATTATTTATTTTGTCAGCTCGTTTGTGAGGCTGATTTGAATTTACCGGAATCTTATTCAAAATTCAGATAAATCTTCATGCAGATTCAATTTTTGAATATAATCATTTGTATAAAAACGAATTAAGTAATAGGACATATTTATTTGTATACTATAATGTTCGTATTCTTTTTAATATCAATTTATTACATCATTAAACATTAATAATTAACCATTACTTATGATAAAATCTGTTAATATCATTTTAATATTGTTGATATTTTTTAGCGTAAAACAATCGCTTTTTGCACAAAATAGCTACAAGCCCGAAATGCGAGGCGTTTGGATTGCAACCACAAAAAACATCGATTATCCGAGTAATAAATGGTTAAGCCCCGAAAAACAGCGAAAGGAATTTATTGATATGCTTGATTTGTTTCAAAAAATCGGGCTCAATGCCGTGTTCGTTCAAATTCGCCCTGCCGCCGATGCTTTTTATCCTTCGCCCTACGAACCATGGTCGGAATGGCTTTCCGGAGAACAGGGAAAAGCACCCGAACCTTTCTACGACCCTTTGGAATTTATGATACTCGAAACACATAAACGCGGTATGGAATTTCATGCGTGGATAAATCCGTTTCGTGCCGTAGCAAATATCGAAACAGCAAACATTTCCAAAAATCATATCTCAAAGCGAAAACCGGAATGGTTTTTTACGTATGGAATCAACACATATTTTAATCCCGGAATTCCCGAAGTTCGCGAATATGTTACTAAAATAGTTGAAGATATCGTCATGCGATACGATGTGGACGGAATACATTTTGATGATTATTTCTATCCGTATCCCGAAAAAGACAACAACAAAAAAATCATTCCCTTACCTGATTTCCAAACGTACAAAAAATATGGTCATGGTTTAAGTTTGGACCAATGGCGACGCGAGTGTATGAACTCATTTATTCGCAATATAAATGTGTCTGTCAAGCGAATAAAGCCTTATGTGAAATTCGGAATCGGTCCGTCGGGCGTTTGGCGAAACAAAGGACACGACCCCAATGGCTCCGAAACACGCGGTTTTGAACATTACGATTATTTGTATGCAGATGTTCTGAAATGGCTGCGTGAAGGTTGGATAGATTACGTGGCTCCGCAATTGTATTGGAATATCGGGAATAAATATGCCGATTATTCAACACTTGTTACTTGGTGGAGCAAAAATTCGTACGGGCGGCATCTATACATTGGGCAAGGCGTGTACATGGCAGCAACCGATGCGGCTGACAGAGCGTGGCAAAATCCGAGGGAATTACCAAATCAAATGCGAATCAATAGGGCAAATCCTCTTGTATTGGGAAGTATTTTTTACAAAGCATCGGCTGTCAAAAAAAATCCTTTGGGCTACAGTGATACTTTGAAAATATCATTTTTTAAACACCATGTGAAAACGCCTAAAATGAATTGGCTTCCCGAGCGTCCGAAGCCCGATACAACCGGACTTATCGACACCATGGTTTTGCTTGCCGACCGAACAGCCCCGCCGGTTCCGCTCGATTTTTCGGCTCAAAAAATGGGGAAGTATTATTTGTTGTCGTGGACTAAGCCCAAAGTCGGCGGAATAGCCCCGAATGATACCGCTGCTTATTATGCAGTTTACAAATTTGAAGGCAATGATTTGGGTAAAACCTATGCCGAATTTATTTATGAAATCACTTTAAACAATTATATCCTCATTCCTCGAAATCGATTCGCTTTTTTCAAAAAGAAATTCACTTTTGCAGTTACTGCTTACGACAAAGCCAAAAATGAAAGTTTAATGAGCCGTGCAGTTACTTTAAAATTAAAAAAGAATTAACAGAAAAAATGTAAATTGAACACTTATGGGCTGACAGCTTACAGGCAGATGTCGATAAACCACTAGTCTTTTATTAGCTTGTAGGTTAATGTTTTAGTATCAGAAAAAAGAGTTAAAAAATAAAAGCCACTTGGGTGTTCGGATAAATCAATAGTTATCCTGTTATTAAACTCAGGAACAAAATTTGAAATAATTGTTCCTGAAATGTCAATCAATTGAATATTAGTAATTTTAATAGATTGATAATCTATATTTTCAATATTAACGAAACTGTTAATTGGATTGGGAAAAATGTGTATTGATTTTTTTACAGATTCTTCGCAATTAGAAAAAATGCCGGTTGAAAATTGCCAAATATCCGACCAAGAACTTGTAGATAACCCATTGGTTGCATTGATGCGCCAAAAATAGGTTTCGTTTTCCGACAAACCAATAATTTGATATGAAATATTTGACGTAGAAAATTCTGTAAATGTGGAAAATGTGATATCAGGTGCAATTTGAAGAGTGTAATTATTTGCCCCGAAAACAGAATTCCACGTCAAAGTTGGATTTAGAGATTCTCCGACTGTGTTGTTTGAGGGAGAAATTAATAGCGGAGCTTCTAAAAAAACGGCTTCGGTCGTAAAATGCCAAATCGATGTCCAGTTCGAATACCCACCTTCGTTTTCTGCCCGAACTCGCCAATAGTAAGTTGTTGAAGGATATAAATTTGATATTGTTGTATAAGTTAAAGTTGTATTTCCTGTTTTAAATATTGAACTAAAATCCGAATTTTCACTCACCTGATATTGGTAGGAATCAGCAATTGGCAAAGATTCCCAAACCAAATTGACACTTGTCAAAGGCACATCGACGCTGTCATTTTGCGGATTTATTAATGTTGGAGCTGTTATTGCAAAGTTCGTTGTAAATTGAAAAAAGTTTGACCATACAGACGTATCAGCATCGTTTCTTCCTCGAACATGCCAGTAATATGTTGTCCCATAACGTAATCCGGAAGTTGCAATACCACTGTAAGAACCTGAATGAGTTAAATTTTGTAAGAAAGCGGAATTGAAATTAATGGTCGTATCTAGCTGATAATCATAATTTTCCGAACCATTAACCGTATTGATATACAATGTTGGATTAATTGATATTGAATTTGCCATGTTTGCCGGAGAACTTGGTGTTGCACCATAATTTTTTGTTGTAAAATTCCAAGTCGAGCTCCAAGATGAGGTATCTGCACCGTTTCTGCCGCGAACTCGCCAATAAAATTTCTGTCCGTAAAATAAATCGGAAACGGTTTTCCCGCTGTAAGCATCGGTATGGGTATAATTTTTCAGATATGTTGAATTGAAAGTCTGAACCGTATCGAGTTGATAGTCATAATTTTCGGAACCTGTAACCTGATTTATCATTAAGGATACAGAAACATTAACATCTGTCGAATTATCGACAGGAGAAAGTTGTGTTACGCCGTAGTTTTTTGTTGTAAAATTCCAAGTCGAACTCCAAGATGAGGTATCTGCACCGTTTCTGCCGCGAACTCGCCAATAAAATTTCTGTCCGTAAAATAAATCGGAAACGGTTTTCCCGCTGTAAGCATCGGTATGGGTATAATTTTTCAGATATGTTGAATTGAAAGTCTGAACCGTATCAAGTTGATAGTCATAATTTTCGGAACCTGTAACCTGATTGATCATTAAGGATACAGAAACATTAACATTTGTCGAATTATCGACAGGAGAAAGTTGAGTAACGCCGTAGTTTTTTGTTGTAAAATTCCAAGTCGAGCTCCAATTTGAGGTATCTGTACTGTTTCTGCCGCGAACTCGCCAATAAAATTTCTGTCCGTAAAATAAATCGGACACGGTTTTTCCGCTGTAAGCATCGGTATGGGTATAATTTTTCAGATAGGCTGAATTAAAAGTCGGTACAGTATCCAGCTGATAATCATAATTTTCTGAACCTGTAACCTGATTTATCATTAAAGAGACCGAAACATTAACATCTGTCGAATTATCGACAGGAGAAAGTTGTGTTACGCCGTAATTTTTTGTTGTAAAATTCCAAGTCGAGCTCCAATTTGAGGTATCTGTACTGTTTCTGCCGCGAACTCGCCAATAAAATTTCTGTCCGTAAAATAAATCATAAACTGATTGTCCGCTGTAGGCATCGGTATGGGTGTAATTTTTCAGATAGGCTGAATTGAAAGTTGGTACTGTATCCAGCTGATAATCGTAATAAGTTGCACCTGTAACTTTATTTATCATTAGGCTTAAACTCAAATTTTGATTAACGGAACCATTTGCCGGCGAAGATTGTATTGGAGTATTTAATGAAAAAATTAGGTTACTTGAAAAGACTAAAGACAATAAAATCAGAATATTTTTCATGTGTAAATAAATTAATATAATACTAAATTTCAGATAGATATAATAATC
>DYMH01000085.1 GCA_020721645.1 Draconibacterium orientale | reverse complement strand
CTTTCGGGATAAAAATCCCGAAAAACGTTGACTTTATGGACGGACTCTAAATAATGTAAAACAGTTAATTAGATAACCGCTTTGCGACTATGATTCCAAAATTTGAGCTTTTTATACCGAACTTATTTATATTTTTTAATATCTGAAATATTTATTTTTCGACTTTTATCGAAATCAAATTATATTTTTTAAATCAATATTCAATATTTATTCTCAAAAAAAATATTTCCTATTAACTTTGGCAAATAGATTAAACCGAAAATCAAAACAAGATGGTGTCGTTTTTTCAAACTCCCCTAAAAAAAGTCTATGCCGTACAGTCTGCGGCTTATCTTAAATCCGAAGACATAAAAAAAATATCATGGCTCTTTGGCGATGCCTTATTTAAGGAAAACGAACGTATCGAAGGACATTATATCGGTGCCAAACGCGAAATGGTTTCACCCAAAAGCACCAATGCCGTGGATATTGTCCACAATATGGGCATTACCGATATCCGTAGAATCGAAGAATTCTTTTTCTGCACCGATGAGCACCCGGAATACGACCCAATGTTGCAAGAAATCTACAACGAGCTCACTCCCGACCTCTTCGATGTCAGAAAAAATCCGGAATCGCCGCGTGAAATCACAGACATTACCGGCTACAACAATTCGGAAGGCTTAGCTCTGAACGAAGAAGAAATACACTATCTCGAAACACTTGCCGAAAAACTCCGCCGCCCGCTTACCGACAGCGAAGTATTCGGTTTCTCGCAAGTCAATTCCGAACATTGTCGCCATAAAATATTTAACGGCGAATTTGTGTTGAACGGCGAAACACAAGAAGAAAGCCTGTTTCAACTCATACGCAAAACCTCCGAAAAAAATCCAAATCGCATTGTATCAGCCTACAAAGACAATTGTGCATTTATCGAAGGTCCGATGATTCGGCAGTTTGCTCCCGAAAACCACGACCAACCGGATTTCTTCAATATCACCGACATACAATCAGTTATTTCCTTAAAAGCCGAAACACATAATTTCCCCACAACCGTAGAACCTTTCAACGGAGCGGCAACCGGCACCGGCGGCGAAATACGCGACCGCATGGCAGGCGGCAAAGCATCAATTCCAATGGCAGGAACGGCGGTTTACATGACTCCCTACCCTCGTATCGACGACAACCGCTCGTGGACGAAAGCCGTAAAAGCACGAAAATGGCTCTACCAAACGCCGGAGCAAATTCTTATTAAAGCCTCGAACGGAGCCAGCGATTTTGGCAATAAATTCGGGCAACCGCTCATTTGCGGAAGTTTACTCACCTTCGAACACAGCGAAAACGACAAAACATTCGGTTTCGATAAAGTGATAATGCTTGCCGGCGGCGTGGGTTACGCCAAACGAAAAGACAGTTTGAAAGACAAACCCGAGCCGGGCGATTTAATTATTGTGCTCGGCGGCGACAATTACCGTATCGGCATGGGCGGCGGAGCGGTGTCATCGGTTTCGACCGGCGAATTTAAAAATGCCGTAGAACTCAACGCCGTGCAACGTTCGAATCCGGAAATGCAAAAACGCGTGGCAAACGTCATTCGGGCATACGCCGAAATGCAAAACAATCCGATTATTTCGATACACGACCACGGAGCCGGCGGGCATTTGAATTGCCTTTCGGAATTGGTCGAAGACAAAGGCGGCATTATCTATTTGAACAAACTTCCGGTAGGAGACCCCACATTATCAGCCAAAGAAATTGCAGGCAACGAATCGCAGGAACGCATGGGTTTAGTCATAAAACCCGAAGATTTGGATTTGATGCAACGTATCGCTTTGCGAGAACGTGCCCCGATGTTTGTGGTAGGTGAAGTTACGGGCGATATGCACTTTACGTTTCAAGATGATAAGTTAAACATTAAGCCCATTGATATTGATTTGGCTGATATGTTCGGCAAACCACCCAAAACAATCCTCATCGACACAGCGGAAACCATATCCTATCAAAATGCAGAATACACCGAAAACAAAATCGGCGAATACCTTAAACAAATCCTTCAATTGGAATCGGTAGGTTGCAAAGATTGGCTGACGAATAAAGTCGATCGATCGGTAGGCGGAAAAGTTGCAATGCAGCAATGCGGCGGTATTTTACAACTTCCTCTGAACGATTGTGCCGTTGTTGCTCTCGATTTCAGCGGAAAGAAAGGAATTGTTACTTCAATCGGACATGCTCCCATTGCCGGTTTAGCCGACCCGGAAAAAGCATCGAGACTTGCTGTGGCAGAAGCACTCACAAATTGCATTTGGGCTCCGATTCAGGACTCACTCTCCGGAGTTTCGCTCAGTGCCAACTGGATGTGGTCTGCCAAACAACCGGGCGAAGACGAGCGTTTGTATCGTGCCGTAAAATCTTTAAGCGAATTTTGCATCGACTTGGGAATCAATGTCCCTACCGGAAAAGATTCTTTGTCGATGACCCAAAAATACACAGACCGAGAATCGGTTTACGCTCCGGGTACTGTGATTGTATCCACGGTGGGCGAAACGGAAGACGTGAGGAAATCGGTAGGCACGGCATTGAAAAACGAACCCGAATCTCGTTTGTTTTATATCGATTTTTCTTCGGATAAATATCAATTGGGCGGAAGCAGCTTTTTTCAAACCCAAAACCGAATCGGCAGTGAAGTACCGGACGTTAAGAATCCTGAATATTTTAAATCGGCATTCAATGCTGTGCAGGAATTGGTGCGTAACGGAAAAATATCCGCAGGGCACGATATTTCGGCAGGCGGTATGATAACGGCATTACTCGAAATGACTTTTTCGCACAATTCTTTGGGCTTAAATATCGACTTATCGAAAATAGATGAAGACGATGCCGTGAAATTACTGTTTGCCGAAAATCCGGGTATTATATTTCAAACAACATCTGTCGATTTCATTAAAGAATATCTTTACATATTGGATATTAAATATCATATTATTGGGCAAATATCGTCCGAACCCCGGTTGTATATCCACACAAAACACAGGGATTATACATTTAATATTCCGGAATTACGGGAAATTTGGTACAAGCCTTCACTCCTACTCGACCGCAGGCAATGTGCCGCCGATTTTGCCGAAACTCGATATGCAAACTACAAAAATCAACCCTTAACTTATGACTTCAAACATTTTACGGGCAAAGCTTCTGATTACGGAATTGATTTGAATCGACGCAAGAAAACAGGAATTCGGGCGGCAATAATCCGCGAGCAAGGTGTGAACGGCGACCGCGAAATGGCTTATACGCTGTATCTTGCAGGTTTCGATGTGAAAGATGTTCACATGACCGATTTGATTTCGGGACGAGAAACTCTGGAAGAAGTAAATATGATTGTGTTTACGGGCGGATTTTCCAATTCCGATGTCATGGGTTCAGCCAAAGGTTGGGCAGGTTCGTTTTTGTATAATCCGAAAGCCAAGCAGGCTTTGGAAAATTTCTATAAACGAGAAGATACGCTCAGTTTGGGCGTATGCAACGGTTGCCAATTGATGCAGGAATTGGAATTGATTGTTCCGGAACACGGGGAGCATCCGAAAATGAAGCACAATAATTCGAGTAAATTTGAATCGGCATTTATCACCGTTGAAATTGCGACGAACAATTCGGTAATGCTCTGGTCGATGGAAGGAATGCGTTTGGGAGTATGGATTGCACACGGCGAAGGCAAATTTTATTTCCCCAATGATGAAGAACAATATCAGATTCCGATGAAATACGCTTACCCCGAATATCCGGGAAATCCGAACGGGTCCGATTTTTCGACAGCAGCTTTGTGTTCAACAAACGGTCGCCATTTGGGAATGATGCCACACCCCGAACGAGCTTTTGCCCCGTGGCAGTGGGCATATTACCCCGAAAATCGCAATACAGACGAGGTGTCGCCGTGGATTGAGGCTTTTGTAAATGCGAGAGAGTGGATTACAAAAATAAAATAAGTATATTTTACCAAAAAAAATGGTGATTTATTATGGTGATTCATTATAATGTTTTATCACAACGAAAGATTAACTTTATGCACAAATAAACCTTAAACTATGGAAAATAAAGAAACAAAATCCGTCATTACACATACCACGGTCTATTCGGACAGAGCACAGGTTACACGCGTTGCTCAAATTCAAATTTCGGAAGGCGAGCAAGTCATTAGCTTTGTTGCAATTCCTCAGTATGCAGATTCTCGAAGTTTTCAAGTTAAAGGCATTGGGAAAGCGTTGTTGAAAGACATTAAATATCGTGAAATATATTTGAAAGAAGTTTCGGACGATTTGAAGCGTGAATTAGAATCCAAGTTGGAGCAATATCAGGAAGTGATGAAAGAATTAACGGACGTTTTGCACGTACAAATGAGTGAAAAAAAACACACCGAATCGGTTCTCGAAAAAATATTTTCGGAAAATACGACCATAAAAAATCTGCCCGAACCGGAATCGTGGGCAAAATTAATTGATTTTTACAGAACCGGAATGACGGATTTGGATAAAAATATCAGAGAATCGAATATCAAAATTAAAAAACAACAAAAATTAATCGATGAGCAAAACTTTCAAATTGCCCAAACCGGAGGGAAAGCCGGTGAAAAACAGTTTATAGTAGATGTTACTGTTTTGGCAAATGAAACCTGCGAATTGTCGCTGTATCTTCAATATTTGATATACAATGCAAGTTGGAAGCCTGTTTACAATTTGCGAGTATCATCGGAAGAGCAAAAACTGATGCTGGAATATGCAGCCGAAATCACTCAAAACACGGGCGAAAATTGGGAAAAAATTCAACTTACATTGTCCACGGCACAAGTGCAGGTAAACGGGAATATTCCGGTTCTCAGCCCGTTGTATTTGAAAAAAATCGTTTACGATAATTTTGAAGCTGATGAAATGGATACGGAAACCAAAAATTCCTTCCCCGTGATGGCTAAATCCACGGCTCCAAAAGATATGATGAAGAGTGCATTTGAAAAAAGGAAAGATAAAATGGAAGCTCCGATAGTTGAAATTACAGAGAAAACAACATCGAGTGTTTTCAAAATAACAGGTGAATGGAATATTGCTTCCGATAACAAAGCTCATCGTACTGCCATTACACTGATTGATTTAACTGCTGAATTTGAATATTCTGCCGTCCCAATGCTGTCTCCTTACGCTTTTCTAACAGCACGTATGGCAAACACTTCATCGTTTCCACTGCTTCCCGGACGTGCAAATGTGTTTTTTGATGGTAGTTTTATTGCAGAAACATACTTGAAATTAATTTTGCCCGAACAAAAATTTGAAGCTTCGCTCGGTGTTGATGAATCTGTTAAAATTGAACGAAAACTATTGCCCGAAATGAACAAAAATGAAGGCATTTTTACAAAGAAAAACAAACGTTCGTTCGCAATTGAAAATATCATTACAAACAATAAAAAACGAGACATCAAAATAACCGTTTCCGAACAAGTCCCCGTGTCGCAAGATGCTGATATTTTGGTGGAACTTATTGAACCGAAAATTAAAGAAAACAATTCGGACACGTTATTGGCAAACGATGGCATTTTAAAACAAACACGCTTGCTGAAAGCAGGCGAAAAAATCAATCTTCCGCTGAAATATTCTGTCGAACACGGAAAAGACATCGAAATAGCCGGATTGTAGAACCAAGAAGTAATTTTTGAATTGCTGTTGCATTTTTATTAATGCTGACTACTGTTTTTCAATACTTTATAAAACACCTCGTGAATCGAAGGGCGAATGTTCATTTCCGAGAATTTAGCGTTATTTCGTGTTGGATACACTCTGTTAGCCAGAAAAACAAACAAAAGTCCGTTTTCAGGGTCAGCCCACACCAAAGTTCCGGTGAAACCGGTGTGCCCGAATGACTCGCTGCTCGCCGAAGGTGCGTAACTTCCCTGATCTCGATTTTGCAGGAACGGTTTATCGAAACCCAAAGCACGGCGATTATCGTTTTTTGGAAATTGTGTTTTTGTAAATTCACTGACAGTTTTTTCCGAAATATAGCGTTCGCCGCCGTAAGTTCCGCCGTTGAGATACATTTGCATCAATTTTGCCAAATCTTCGGCATCGGCAAACAAGCCGGCATGCCCCGAAACTCCGCCCAAAAGTGCAGATCCTTCATCGTGAACATTTCCGTGAATCAATTGTTTTCGGAATATCGTATCTTTTTCGGTGGGAACAATTTGCGAGAGTGAAAAAAAACGCTGAGGATTGTAACACATTCGTTCTGCTCCAAGTTTTTTGTAAAAATTTGAATATAAAACAGTTTCGTAGTCTTTTTGATATGTTTTCGATAAAATTTCGGGAAAGATATAAAACGACAAATCGGAATATTTGTACTTCCTTTCGGGTAAAAGCGACAATTTGTTTATTCTTTTGAAAATGCAGGTTTTATAATTTTTTCGCAGATACAATTCATCGGCAATTTGTGTCGGGAAACGATGTGATTGTTTGTGTCGCACAAATCGATGTTTAAATTTTCCGTTTTTCCGAATCAAATCTTTCCAAAACGGAATCCATGCAGGCAATCCGGCTTGATGTGCCAAAAATTCCCGCACCGTGATATTTTCCTTGTTTTTCCGGAATCCGCTCCAATAAACACTTAAAAAAGTTTCTAAATTAATTTTCCCGGAATCCACAGCCTGCATTATCAATGGAGTCGGTCCGGTGATTTTTGTTACGGAAGCCAAATCGTATAAATCGGTATTTTGAACTTCTGCAAGACTGTCGTATGTGTGAAAGCCGTACGATTTCTTAAAAAAAACCTTGCCGTCTTTTGCGGCAAAAACTTGGCAACCCGGCATGGCACGGGCTTTGATTCCTGCATCAACTATGGAGTCTATTTTTCGGTTCAAAAAACCGGAATCCAATCCTAATTTTTCGGGCGATATGTATTGAAATCGCAATCCGCCATAGGTTTTTAGTCCGTCATTTTTCTTGAAAAACGGTCCGCCGTCTTCTTTCAGTTTTCCGCAAGCTCCCAATCCGCCGAAAATTACCTGCGACAGAATATCGCCATTGAGACCGTCTTTTTCTGAATAATATAAAATTGATGTTGAATTTTTGAGCGAACCAAGTTCATTTACAAGATTTTCGCCGCCGACCAAACAGAGAATCACTTTTTTTTTCGATGATAATAAATCTTCGACAAAAGAAAGTGTTTTATCGCCGCCGTTTGTAACACAGCTAATCAACACATTACAATTTTTGGTTTTTTTTAGAAAATCTTTCGAACGTGCTTCAAAAATTTCAACTTTTGCATATCTGCGTAAATTTTCGACAAACAGTGTATCCAATTTTCCAAAACGAATGAAGCCTATTTTCAGTGTATCTAATCGTTTCAGCGGCAGAAAATTTTTCTCATTTTTAAGCACAACCGTGTTCGAGTCACAATTTTGGGCAGAAACAAAAGTTGAGAAAAAAATAAAAGTAATGATTAAAATATATAAATGTAATGTTTTCATATTCTGAATGATAAAAAATTACACAAGAGAGGTTTGAGATATTACGGTGTTTTTCTTTTTAGATATCAGCAACAAACCTATAAAAGTAATCATTCCGTTGAGCAAAAGCAACTCAAAACCAAATTTGTAGCCGCCAAACCATGTTTGGGAATTTGTGTTGAGAATATAACAGATTACAGGAGAAAGAACGGCAATAATCGGAACATACCGGTCGCGAACCTGAAATTTTGTGAATAATCCGAAGGAATATAAACCAAGTAACGGTCCGTAGGTGTATCCGGCTGCTGTGAACAATTCACTAATAACTGCCTGATTATTAATTGCTTTGAATAGTAATATCACCATAAATAATATTCCGGCAAAAGAGAAATGAACAAAATATCGCATTCGTTTTTTTTCATTTTCAGAGAGTTTGGTGTTGTCTTTTAAAGAAAGAAAATCTACGGTGAACGATGTTGTGAGCGAAGTCAATGCACCGTCGGCACTGGGGAAAGCTGCGGAAATCAGTCCGATAATAAATACGATTGCAGCCACCGGTCCCAGATAATTCATGGCAACCATCGGAAACAAATCATCGGTGGTTTTCGGTATTTCGATGCCTTTGGCTTGTGCAAAAATGTAGATGATTGCACCCAAAAACAGAAACAATAAATTTACAAAAAACAGCACAAAGGCAAAGCTGAACATGTTTTTTTGAGCTTCGCGAATATTTCGACAACTAAGGTTTTTCTGCATCATTTCTTGGTCAAGTCCTGTCATGGTTACCGAAATAAAAATGCCGGCAAGGATTTGTTTTATAAAATGTTTTTTATCGGTCCAATCGGTAAAAATAATCTGCGACATTTTACTGTCGGCAACTCTGTCCATCAGTCCGGAAATTGATATTTGCAAATCATCGGAAATAAAAACAATCGACAGGATTAATGCCAAAAGCATAAAAGTTGTTTGCAGAGTATCGGTCCAAATAATGGTTTTTATTCCGCCTTGATATGTATAAAGTATTACAAGTACGATGAATCCCAAAACAGTAACGCCGAAAGGTACGCCCCACGCTTGAAAAATAAATACCTGCAAAACGTTTATCACTATAAACATTCGAAATGAAGCTCCAATCGTTCGCGACAACAAGAAGAAAAATGCACCGGTTTTGTACGACCAAAATCCGAATCGTTGATGCAGATAGGTGTATATCGATGTGAGATTCAGGCGATAATACATCGGCATCAGAACGGTTGCTATAATTGTGTAACCGAATAAATAACCGACAACAATCATCAAATAAGAGAATTGTGATGTGCCAACCCAGCCCGGAACCGACATAAAAGTAACGCCCGACAGTGATGCACCAATCATACCGAAAGCCACAACGTACCACGGCGATTGTTTGTTGCCGATATAAAACGAGGCATTATCGGAATGTCTGCCCGTGATTCGGGCGATGATGATTAAGAGAAGAAAATAAACCGAAATAATTGAGAAAATCAAGTAAGAATTCATTAAACCGTTGATTAAATTCGAAAGCGAATTTAATTTATTTTTTGGTTTAATTCTTTTTAGGTTGATATTATTTCGGGCTTCCTAATTTGAATTTGTATTTAGCCGTGAAATTCCCTTTTGAAATAGAGAAAAGTTTGCTTTTTAAAAGTGTTTTTCGCAGTGCCGAAAGTCGGTCGGTGAACAAAATGCCTTCCAAATGGTCGTATTCGTGTTGAATAATTCGAGCTTGTGTACCTCCGAAAACGTCTTCGTGAAAAACCCAATTTTCATCGTAATACTGCATTTTGATATTTTCTTTTCTCTCAACATCTTCGCGAAGTTCGGGAATGCTCAGGCAACCTTCGTTAAATAAATAGGTATCTCCCCAAGTTTCGAGAATTTTTGCGTTGATAAAAACATGTTTGAAATCGGCAAGTTCCGGTTCGTCTTCCGACATGGCTTCGGCATCAATAACAAAAAGTCGAATCGATTTTCCTACTTGCGGTGCTGCCAGCCCCACGCCGTCGGAATCGTACATGGTTGCCCACATATTTTCAATAAATTCGGGCAAATCTTTGTAATTTTTGTCGATATCAAGGGCTTTTTTTCGCAAAACCGGCGAGCCTATTATCTGAACGGGAAGTATCGTAGCTTGTCTTTTATTTTCGGATTGTATAATTTCCATTTCTAATGTATAATGAAAGTTTTTAGATTTTAATTTCCATGTACGATTGCAAAAGGATAACAGCACTCATTTTGTCAATTAATGCCTTATCACGCCGAGCTTTTTGCTTCAAACCACCGTCAATCATGGCTTGAAAAGCCATTTTCGAGGTGAAGCGTTCGTCGAAAAGAACGATTTCGTGTCTCGAAAATTTTTCCCGCAATTTTTTCACAAAGGGTTTCACAAATTCCATTGCCTGAGAATCTTCATTGCTGAGCGTTTTGGGGTATCCCACAATTATTTTATCGACTTGTTCTTTTTTGAAATAATCTTCCAAAAACACGAAAATATCTTTCGAATGAACGGTCGTTAAGCCGGTTGCAATAATCTGCAAAGTATCGGTAACTGCCAATCCTACACGTTTTTGCCCAAAATCAATTGCTAAAATTCGTCCCAATTTGTTTTTTTTCGACTGCAAATTTAAAGAAGAATTTACTGAAATACAAGTACAAAGATTTGTTTCAATTGAATAGTCGCTGAAATATAAATCAAAAAAAAACCGTTTTTCAACGGTTTTTCATATAAATATTATTTTTTTATTCCGGCAACTGCCTCCAGCATGTCGGTTGTGAGAGATTTCGGTCGCTCGAGAGCATATCCCAAGCCTCTGTCCCAAGTTATGTTTGCAAGAACTCCCAATGCACGTCCGACACCGAACATGACGGTATAAAAATCATATTCCTGTACGCCGTAAAACCATTGAATAACTCCTGATTGTGCATCAACATTGGGCCATGGATTTTTTGCCTTTCCTTTTGCCAATAAAATCGGCGGAACAACATGAAACAACATATCTACGTATTTAAAAATTTTGTCGTTTGGTAAGTGTTTTTGGCAAAATTCGCGTTGCTGCTGGTAACGCGGGTCGGTTTTTCGCAAAACGGCATGCCCGAAACCCGGAATAACTTGTCCGCTGTCTAATGTTTCTTCAACAAATTTTTTCATCAATTCTTCGGTTGGTTCTTCTCCGTTGAGTTTTTCCATAACTTCTTGCAACCAACGTAATACTTCCTGATTTGCCAAACCATGAAGAGGACCTGCTAATCCGCCCAAACCTGCCGACAGCGAATAGTAGGCATCGGAAAGTGCTGAGGCAACCAAGTGAGTGGTGTGTGCCGAAACGTTGCCCGATTCGTGGTCGGAATGAAGAACAAAATACATTCGGGCAACATCATCGTAGGGTGCTGCAATTCCCATCATGTGGGCAAAATTAGAACCAAAATCAATATTCGGGTCGGCAATTTGTTTATCATTTTTATATTTAAGACGATAAATAAATGCCGAAATTCCGGGTAATTTTGCCAAGATGTCGGTGCTGTCTTCGTACATTGTATCCCAAGCATCTAATTTCTTGAATCCTTCTTCGTACCATTTTGCAAATTTCGATTCGCGTTGCATGGCTAATACCGCAGTGGACAACATGACCATTGGGTGCGAATCTTTTGGCAATGCCCGAATGATGTCGAAAACGTATTGCGGAATTGTACTCCGTGATTTGAAATCTTCAATCACTTCTTTTGTCTGCTCCATTGAAGGAATTTCTCCGGTCAGCAGAAAAAACCAAAAGGCTTCAACGTAAGGATAATCTTTCCCCGCAGGTTTTGGCAAGGCTGCCATTGCATCGGGAATTGTTTTCCCGCGAAATCGAATTCCTTCTAAAGGGTCTAAGTAAGAAATGTCGGTTACCAAAGACTTGATATCGCGCATTCCGCCAATGATTTGTTCGATGGTAACTTCGCCGACTTTTACATCGCCAAATTCTTTAAGAAGTTTTGTTGTTCGGGGACGGTGGGCGTCAATTTTTTCTTTGAGTATTCTTTTTAATGTTGACATGGTGATATTTTATTTATTTATTTAAAAATTGAGACTACCAAGTTAAATAAAAATTAAATCTCTTGGTAACATATCTACATATTTAGAAGATTTTTCGGGCATGTTCTTTAACATATCCTATCCATTACTGCATAACTACTTGTTAAATAATTAAATAAATATCCAATTCTATTCAATCATTGTGTGTTTTATGCGGCAAGAGAGCTTCTGTTTAAGAAATGAGGCTTTCAAAATTAATAATTTCAAAGAATACCTTAAATCCGCAAGTTCCGGCAGATTTTCCAAGAATTATAAGAAAAAATCGAAATCTTTAAACACTTAAATACGTGAAATCTGCCGGAACTTATTACTTGAAATTCAACAAGATATAAAAACATTTGCGGATTTAAGGTAATAAATGAATACAGATAGAAATTAGAAATAAATCGCATTATTTAACACGCGGATAAAAAGCATCTTCGATATGTTCTATTTCAAAACCTTCGCCGCGTGCCACGATAGATATTATGTCGAAACGTGTTTCCGAATCAATTTCAAACTTCTGAATGTAGGCATTCGCCGCTTCGATAATAAAACCCTGTTTTTTCTTATGCACAGCCTGAAACGGTTGCTCAAAATACGTCCCGCTTCGGCTCTTCACTTCGGCAATAATCAACAAACCGGAATATTCGGCAACAATGTCCAATTCATATTTGCGAAAACGCCAATTCGTATCTCGTATTTTATATCCTTTGGATATTAAATAATTAACCGCAGCCTCTTCGCCGTTTTTGCCTAAAACAATATGTTTTGCCATTTTTTTTTATTGATTATTTCTGTAAATTTGGAAAATTTTTTCCGACTTATATTTAATATCTTCGAAATGTTTTTTTTAATTGTGATATATAGTTTTTTATTCGATGGATTACAGTGCCAAAAATCAAATCAAGCCGAACGTTTTGAGGGAAAAATTACTTTTAAAAAAGAAAATCTCGTTGATACTGTTCAATTGACATATTTTATTAAAGGCAATTTGATAAAAGCCGAATTTTTAGATGCTCAGGGTGAAATTACAAAATATAAAATATTTGACACACAAACCGGCGAAATCAAAACAGTAAGCCCTTCGAGGCAGTTATACAAACAAGAGTTATACATCAAAAAAACCTTGCCCGACAAAGCATCGTTCGAGGTAAAAAAAACTGATAATTACAAGGAGATAAACGGCGAAAGGTGCGACCAATGGCTTGTGAAAAACAAACAAAACAATGCTTTGGTAACTTATTGGGTAACAAAAGATGAATACTTTAATTATGCCGAATTACAGGCAATGATGGAAAATACCGAAAAAACATCGACCTATTTTCTTTTAATCCCCGATTGTAAAAATTTTTTCCCCATAGAATCTACCGAACGTTCCATTTTGTGGGAACAAAGAATGTCTGTTTTTGTGGTTGATATTAAAAAAATGAAACTCAACGATAAAATATTCGAAGTCCCCAAAAATTATCAAATCTTTGAATAAGTTTTGAAAGATAAGGCTCCGAAATGAGATATAAGAAAAAATTAACACCTCATCAAATCAATACAACAAAATGATACACCCTGAAAGATATTTAGTTACATCAGCACTGCCTTATGCCAACGGTCCGGTTCATATCGGACATTTAGCCGGAGTTTATATCCCTTCGGATATTTTCGTGCGTTTTCTACGCTTAACCCGAAAAGATGTTGTGTGGGTTTGCGGTTCCGATGAGCATGGTGTTCCTATTACACTAAAAGCTCTCAAAGAAGGAATTTCGCCGCAACAGGTTGTAGATAAATATCATGGAATTATAAAAAAATCATTTGAAGATTTCGGCATTTCGTTCGATATTTATTCGCGAACAAGCAACAAAACACATTACGAAACAGTTTCTCAGTTCTTTAAAACTCTTTACGACAACAATAAATTTATCGAAAAAACCACCGAACAATATTTCGACCCCGAAGCAAATCGCTTTTTGGCAGACCGATACATCACCGGAACCTGCCCGCATTGCGGCAACGAAAATGCCTACGGCGACCAATGCGAAAAATGCGGAACTACACTCAACGCGACCGACCTTATTAATCCAAAATCAACCATTAGCGGGACACAGCCCGTTATGAAAGCGACCAAGCATTGGTATTTGCCTTTGGATAAAAACGAAGCATTTTTGCGACAGTGGATTTTGGATGAGCATAAAGAATGGAAATCCAATGTTTACGGACAGTGCAAATCGTGGATTGATGCCGGATTGCAAGCTCGTGCCGTAAGTCGCGATTTGGAATGGGGCGTTCCCGTCCCGGTGGAAAATGCCGATGGAAAAGTTCTCTACGTATGGTTCGATGCCCCGATTGGATATATTTCGGCAACAAAAGAATTAACGCCCGATTGGGAAAAATATTGGAAGGATAAAAACACGAAACTTATTCATTTCATTGGCAAGGATAATATTGTGTTTCATTGCATCATTTTCCCTGCCATGCTCAAAGAAGAAGGCTCTTATATTTTGCCGGATAATGTGCCTGCGAATGAATTTTTGAATCTCGAAGGCAATAAAATATCAACATCGCGAAATTGGGCTGTATGGTTGCACGAATATCTCATCGATTTTCCGCAGATGCAGGACGTGTTGCGATATGTACTCACGGCAAATGCACCAGAAACCAAAGATAATGATTTTACGTGGAAAGATTTTCAAACCCGAAACAACAGCGAATTGGTTGCAATATACGGTAATTTTATCAACAGAGCATTGGTTTTAACTCACAAATTTTATAACGGAACGGTTCCCGCAGCCGGCGAACTGAACGAAACCGACAAAGCAGCCTTTACCGAAATATCGAAACTTCGCGGATTAATCGAAGAAAATATTCTGAATTACCGATTCCGCGACGCTTTGAAAGAGTTTATGAACATGGCACGCACCGGAAACAAATATTTGGCTGAACTCGAACCTTGGAAATTAGTGAAAACAGACCCAAAACGAACCGAAACCATTATGTACACCGCCTTGCAGATAACTGTATCGCTCGCCGCAGCCGGAATGCCTTTCATGCCTTTTACTTCCGAAAAAATTTACGGATTCCTGAACATCAAACCTTTGGATTGGACAGAAATAGGAAATTCCGATATTTTGCACGCCGGTCATCAAATCAAAAAAGCCGAATTGTTGTTTTCTAAAATCGAAGATTCGCAAATCGAATATCAAATTCAAAAACTAAGCAAGTCCAAAAAAGAAAATGAAGCGGCAAATATGAAAACAGAATTGCAAAAGAATGAAATTTCGTTCGAGGAGTTTCAGAAGATGGATATTCGCATCGGAACAATAACAGCAGCCGAAAAAGTACCGAAAACCAAAAAACTTTTAAAACTCACAATCGACACCGGAATCGACACACGAACCGTTGTTTCGGGCATTGCAGAATATTACGAACCCGAACTGATTATCGGACAACAAGTAAGCATTTTAGTCAATCTTGCTCCTCGTAATATTAAAGGCATCGAATCGCACGGAATGATTCTGATGGCAGAAAACAGTAACGGTATTTTAGCTTTCGTGCAACCCGATAAGAAAACCGAAAACGGAGCGGGAGTGAAATAATTGCAGATACGAAACGTTGTGCAGAGCTTGGCTTTTTTTAAGGGTTGTGGTTTTGTAATAAATGTAGTTTACATCAATCCAATAAACCGAAATTCCTGTTTTTAAAACAATTGAATAACAATTAATTTTTTTATCGGAAACGTGTTGTTAAATTAGTCACCCCTGAAAAAGTAGTTATCTATCTAATAATCAACAAAAATAAATA
>DYMH01000006.1 GCA_020721645.1 Draconibacterium orientale | reverse complement strand
AAATAGGACATGCTAAATTTATTTTTGCACGACAAATTTATCACACTTGGAAATTTGCTCGAAGGCGAATTATTTACCGATGAAACACATCGGGTACTTTACTCAACCGATGCCTCCGCTTACAAAGAACTTCCGGCAACTGTTGCTGTTCCCCAAACAAATGATGATTTACGTGTATTAATAGAATTTGCGATTCGCGAAAACATTTCATTAATACCTCGAGGAGCAGGCACATCGCTTGCCGGGCAGGTTACCGGTCCGGGTATTGTTGTTGATATTTCTAAACATCTAAATAAAATTTTGCACATAAATGAAGTTAAACGACAAGTAACAATTCAGCCCGGTTTGATTTTGAGCGATTTGAATCAATATCTCAAGCCGTTTGGATTATTTTTTGCCCCCGAAACATCAACCGCCAATCGCTGTACCTTGGGCGGAATGGTAGGAAACAATGCCTGTGGACTCCATTCGCTTGTCTATGGCAGTGTACGCGACCATATTGAATCTGTAAAAGTTTTTTTAGCAGACGGCAGCGTTGCGGAATTTGGTAAGCTGTCGGCTGAGGAATTTGAAACAAAATGTAAACTCAATTCACTTGAAGGCAAAATCTATCGTTCGATAAAAAAAATATTGACCCAAAAGGAAATTTCAGAATCCATAGAAAAAGAATACCCCGACAGGGACATTAAACGCCGAAATACAGGTTATGCACTCGACATTTTACTCAATACTTCTGTTTTCACCGGCTGCGAGAGGCAATTTAATTTCGCACAATTTATTGCAGGTTCAGAAGGAACTTTGGCATTTATATACGAAATCAGCCTAAATCTTTTGCCTCTTCCTCCAAAACACAAAGCACTTTTAATTCCTCATTTTACTAAACTCGATGACGTTTTCGATGCAAATCTTATTGCACTGAAAAATCACCCAACCGCCATAGAACTAAGCGATAAAAAAATATTAGATGCCGCACTCAAAAATAAAGAGCAAAACGAAAACCGATTCTTTATAAAAGGCAATCCGGAAGCTTTGTTGATTATTGAGTTTTTGGCAGAATCACCCGAAGAATTAGACTTTTTGATACATAAAACCGAAAATGAGCTAAAAAAATCTCGCCTGCCCTATCATTATTCAGTTGTATATGGTTCGGAGATCGAGAAAGTCTGGAATTTTCGTAAAGCGGGTTTAGGCTTATTATCCAACTTTCCCGATGCGGGTTCACCGGTCAGTTTGGTGGAAGACACCGCAATAAATCCTTCAAAATTAAAAGATTATATCACTGAATTTAATATCTTACTCGATAAATATCACTTGAATTGCGTTTATCACGCCCATATCGGTTCGGGCGAATTGCATTTGCGTCCGATACTTGATTTAAAGAAATCAAAAGAAGTGCAGATATTTCATGATTTTGCTTTTGAAACAGCCATGCTGGTAAAAAAATATAAGGGTTCGTTGAGCGGAGAACATGGAGACGGGCGACTTCGCGGAGAATTTATACTCTTGATGTACGGCGAATTAATTTACTCTGTTTTTAAAGAGATAAAAAAAACATGGGACCCCGAAAACATCTTTAATCCGGGAAAAATTACAGATACTCCACCCATGAACAGCTTTCTGCGATACGAAGCCGACCGCGAAATTCCGAATTATAAATCAATTTTCAGTTTCGCAAAAACGGGAAGCATTCTGTCTGCAAGCGAAAAATGCAATGGCTCAGGCGATTGTCTGAAACCGATAAATTCGGGCGGAACAATGTGCCCATCGTACAAAGCAACGGGACTCGAAACACACTCGACACGAGGCAGAGCCAATTTACTTCGCGAAATACTTTCGCAAGACAATGAGCCGTACAAAAATAAGGAACTCTTCAATGTTCTGGATACTTGCCTTTCATGTAAAGCCTGCAAATCAGAATGTCCGTCGAATGTAGATATTACGAAATTAAAAGCGGAATTTTTGCAAGGATATTACAAACACTATCGTGCACCACTCAGAAGCCATTTTATTGCAAATTTTGGACAAATATTCAGAATCATGTCGCGAATGCCTGCAATCTCGAATTTTATTATTCAAAATAAAATTATCAGCAAACTCTTAGCACGCCAATTTGGTTTTACAGATAGAAGAAAATTACCAAAAATCTCGAAAATAAATGTAGAGAAATATCACAAAAAAAATAAACCAAAAGAAATCTCCACGTGTCGAAATGTTTGGTTATTTGCCGATGAATTTACTAATACGACGGATTCAGAAATAGGCATAACAGCACTATTGTTACTCGAAAAGCTCGATTATCAGGTTCGGATTATACCGATTAAAGAAAGCGGAAGAACATATCTTTCAAAAGGATTTGTAAAAAAGGCAAAACAAATCGCCGAAGCGAATATAATTTTTTTTGAATCGCAGAATGATAATGAAACAGCGATTGTGGGTATTGAACCCTCTACAATTTTAACTCTTCGTGATGAATATATCGATTTCTTTAATCCGAATAACCCCCATGAAAAAAAATTATTGAATAGTGCACTGAATCTTTCCAAACAAAGTTATACCATAGAAGAATTTTTAGAGCAAGAAATGAAGAACGGAAACATCAGCAAAAATAAATTTCACAAAGAAAATAAAGACTTATATTTTCACGGACATTGTTATCAAAAAGCCTTATCGAAAGGAAATCCGACACAATTTATTTTATCGTTTCCGGAAAATTACCGATGTACGGAAATTCCTTCCGGTTGTTGCGGCATGGCAGGAGCTTTCGGATATGAAAAAAATCACTACGAATTGTCGATGCAGATTGGAGAAACCGTACTATTTCCATATATCAGAAATTTGAACAAAAGTGATATTATAGCGGCTTCCGGAACAAGTTGCCGCCATCAAATAGAACACGGCACTGACAGGAAAGCACTACACCCGGTAGAAATATTATATCAGGCTTTAAATATTTAAGATTCGGAATAATTCTTCAAAAATTATATCTTTGCATAAAAACAGCATTCATGCACGATTTTGATATAATAGTCATAGGCAGCGGACCGGGCGGCTTTTCGGCAGCAATACGGGCCTTGGATTATGAAAAAAAAGTTTGCATCATTGAGGCAGGCGAACTTGGCGGTGCAGGCATCATGAACGGAGCTTTGACTTCGAAAACCATGTGGGAACTTTCGGGCGATTATTCGGTAGCTGCACGTATCGACAGAGGCTATCGAGCATCTGGTTTGACAGTTGATTACGATTGTGTAAAAGATACCGTTGTTCAGGCAGCCAAAGAACGACAATATCAGATGCTTTCGCAAATAGAAACATTTTCTCCCGAAAAATCGAAGAAAGGTTCTTTAAGTTTAGTTCGTGGATTTGCTACTTTTATTGACCGAAATACCGTATTTGTTAAATCGGAAGAAGGCGACACAAAGTTAAGTGCAGATTTTTTTATCATAGCAACCGGCTCTCGTCCACGCCAACACCCAGATTTTGAAACCGATGGGAAAATGATTGTCGATTCGGATACGATACTTGATTTGGAGAAATTTCCAAAACGAATAATGATTATCGGGTCCGGGATAATTGGTTGCGAATTTGCAACAATATTTTCTAATTTTCGCCAAACAGAAGTTCATTTACTCGACAGGGCAAAGCGTGTTGTTCCTTTTGAAGATGACGATTTGAGCAATTTTGTTTCTGAAAATCTTGAGGCAAACGGAGTTATTATTCACCATGAAGCAAGTTTACGTTCACTGCGGAAACGTAAGAATTTTCTTGAAATTGTTTTAGATTATGACAGCGGTGAAAGTAAAGTTTTGGAAGTTGATGTCGCATTGATAGCAATCGGTCGAATTCCGAATACCGATAAATTGAACTTGGGAAAAATAGGTTTTCCTGTGGATAAAAGAGGGGCTCTAGGAATGAACGAATTTTGCGAAATAAAAAACATCGGAAAATGCAATATCTACGCAGCAGGAGATATTACTGGGCATGGACAATTATACAACGTAGCCCAACTTCAAGGTCGCTACATTGTGGATTCAATATACGGCACGGTGAACAATCCGATAAGCTACGAAAACATGTCCACTCTTATGTTTTTTAAACCCGAAGTTGCCGCAGTGGGACTGAATGAGAAACAACTTCAAGAGCGAAAAATACCGTATCGCATATCCTATTATTCCAACGAAATGGTGAGTCGTACCATTGCTATGCGTAACACGAGAGGTTTTGTAAAATTAATTGTCAGCAACGACGGAAAAAATCGAATTCTTGGCATGAGAGCTGCCAGCCCGCAGGCATCAGCTTTTATCGTATCGGTTGCCCACTTAATCGGGGAAGAGAATGGACTGTATGAAGTGAATAAAACTGTGCATCCGCACCCAGGTGTAACAGAAGGAATTGAAGAGTGCCTGCGATTGTTCGACAAATCATCTGTTTTCAAGCCGGAAGCATTTCCAAAACAGATTAAATACCGTGAATGGTCACCCGAAAATAATAAATAATTTTCTCAAAAAAATGAATATATTTCTGTCGGAAGTAGAAAAAGCTGTCTGTGGAAAATTATTTGGAAATCCTCAACAAGAAATTGCCGGTATTCTCACTGACAGCCGTTCTGCTGTTTTTTCAGATACAACACTCTTTTTTGCATTAAAAGGGTTACGACACGATGCACACGATTTTATTCCGGATATGATAAAAAAAGGGGTACGAAATTTTATTGTATGTAAAATTCCGGAAGGCGAAAGTGTCGAAAATATCAATTACATTACCGTCGAAAATACGACAAGAGCACTGCAAGACCTGGCTGTATATTTTCGCAAAAAATTTAAAAAAAGAGTTGTAGGTATTACAGGAAGTAACGGAAAAACAATCGTTAAGGAATGGTTGTTTCAACTTCTACAGGATAATTCAAAAATCATTCGCAGTCCGAAGAGTTTTAATTCACAAGTTGGAGTTCCATTATCAATAGCTTTGCTCGATAATTCGGCAGATGAGGCATTGATTGAAGCCGGAATTTCGATGCCGGGCGAAATGGAGTTATTAGAAAAAATAATACAGCCCGAAATAGGAATTTTTACGAGTATCGGAAATGCACATCAAGAAAATTTTAGGGACTTAAATTTGAAAATTTTGGAGAAACTACAATTATTTATCAATTCTGAATCAATAATTTACTGTAAAGATAATGAAGATTTAGATATGATATTAGATAAAGACAGTAGATTCTCAAAAATACGAAGGTTTACATGGTCTGAAAAAAAACAAGCCGATTTATTGGTAGAAAAATCAGAAAAGACGGAACACGGAACACGCATTTTTTTCAGTTATCAGTCGAAAATATTTAACATTACGATACCATTTAAAGACCGAGCTTCATTTGAAAACACGATGAATTGCTTGTCTTATATAATTTTAACTCGTAATATTAATACTTTTAATTTAGATAAATTTTCGGAATTATTTCATATTGAGATGCGTCTGGAAATTAAAAAAGGGAGTAATCAATGTACGATTATTAATGATTCGTACAATTCGGACATCACTTCGCTTTCGATAGCATTGGATTTATTGGCTAATCAAAACCAACATCGAAAAAAAACAGTGATAATTTCGGATATTTTGCAAAGCGGTTATTCTTCCAAATCACTGTATTCTGCTATTGCATCAATTTTTCGGAAATACAATATTCACAGGATTATCGGTATCGGTGAATCGCTGATGAAACAACGAAATCAATTTAATTTCATAGGAGAATCTTCATTTTATTTATCTACACAAACATTTCTCAACAGCGTTCATTCCTCTGATTTTAATAACGAAGCAATATTGCTGAAAGGTTCACGATTCTTTGAATTTGAAACAATTTCCGAATTTTTACAAGAAAAAACACATCGAACGGTTTTAGAAATCAATATGTCGGCACTTATTCATAATTTAAACTACTACCGTTCATTACTTCCCGAAAAAACGAAAATTATGGTAATGGTGAAAGCATTTTCGTATGGCAGCGGAACCTACGAAATTGCTAATTTGCTCCAACATCAACGTGTTGATTATCTGGGTGTAGCGTATGTCGATGAAGGTATTTCTTTGAGGAAAGCCGGCATTTCGCTGCCAATCATGGTGATGAATCCGGAAATCGACAATTTCGCGAACATGATAGATTTTAATCTGGAACCCGAAATTTACAGTTTCCGCATCTTGAATTATTTTTCGGAAGTAACCCAAAAACGAGGTATTACCGACTATCCGATACATGTAAAGATTGATACCGGAATGAAACGTCTTGGTTTTACAGACATTGAAATTGATGATTTAATAATTGAATTAAAGAAAAATCGTAGTATCAAAGTTAAATCAATATTTTCGCATTTAGTTGCTACCGATGAAGCGGTTCATGACACTTTCACTGCATCGCAAATCAATCTGTTTGAATTTATCAGCAGGCAAATTACGGAACAAATCGGGTATAAAATTATCAGACACATTCTAAACTCATCAGGAATCGAACGTTTCAACGGGGCTGCTTATGAGATGATTCGCCTTGGAATCGGACTGTACGGTTTCAGTCCGAACAATCAAGCCAAATTATTGAATGTTGGAACATTGAAAACTAAAATATCGCAAATTAAAAGAGTGAAGGCAGGTGAAACAGTTGGGTACAGCAGAATGGGGAAAACCGAATCGGACATTGTAATCGCCGTGGTACCGGTGGGCTATGCCGATGGATTTCGTCGAGAACTGAGTAACGGGAAGGGGAAAATGCTTGTAAATTCCCAATTCGCTCCGATAATTGGAAATGTGTGCATGGACATGTGTATGCTCGATATTACAGGAATTGAAGCACAAGAAGGCTATGATGTAATTGTCTTTGGTGATTCTTTTCCTGCCAACGAACTTGCAAAAATTTTAAAAACAATTCCTTATGAAATCATCACAGGTATTTCCGAACGGGTAAAAAGAATCTATTTTCATTAATCTCAACATAATAAATAGAAATATTTATGAAAAAAATTATCTCATACAATGTGAACGGTATTCGTTCGGCATTGAGTAAAGGCTTTGCAGAATGGCTAAAAGAAGAAAATCCGGATATTGTTTGTATTCAGGAAATAAAAGCACAGCCTGAACAAATTGACAGCTCGGTTTTTAAAAATCTTGGATATTATTCGTACTGGTTTTCTGCAAAAAAAAATGGGTACAGCGGCGTGGGGATATTAACAAAAATAGAACCCGACAATATTGTTTTGGGAATAAATAATAAGAAATACGATGATGAAGGGCGATTACTCAGGATTGATTACGGTGATATTTCAATAATCAGTGTTTATCACCCCTCGGGGTCGATGGGCGATGTGCGTCAGGCATTTAAAATGCAATGGCTTGCCGATTTTTCTGATTATATGAATGAGCTAAAAAAAACACGAAAAAACCTGATAATTTCGGGTGATTACAATATTTGTCGGTTATGGATTGATATTCATAATCCCGAAAAACAATTGAACAGCTCAGGTTTTCTGCCCGAAGAAAGAGAATGGTTTCAATCGTTTATCGATTCTGGATTTTGTGATACCTTTAGAGAATTGTATCCGGCGAAAAAAGAACAATACTCATGGTGGAGTTACAGAGCCGTAGCAAGAAATAAAAATAAAGGTTGGAGAATTGATTACCATATTACAAACAAAGAATTTTCGTACAAGATTATTGACGCAAATATTTTACCGAATGTTAAACATTCAGACCATTGCCCGATAGGACTTTTAGTTGATTTTTAATATTCTGAATTATAACATCTTAATTCAAAGTTTACATTGCGAATAATTTAGATATGGTATCAAATTAGTTAAATTCGCATTTATTTATTTCAACTTCATTTTCCACTATACATTTGAATAAAAGTATGTTTATTTTCCGTAAAAAAATACCACAAAATGAATTAATTTACAAAAAAAAATATTTTGAAAACAGGAACAATTATTAAATCTACAGGAAGTCGATATACGGTATTATCTGAAAAAGAGCTTTTTCAATGCGTGATAAAAGGAAAATTTCGTATTTCGGCAATTAAAACGACAAATCCGGTTGCAGTAGGAGATATTGTCGATTTTGAGATTTCGGAAAGTGAAAAACTCGGGGTCATTAAAAGGATACACGACCGAAAAAATTATATCATTCGCCGCTCGGTTAATCTTTCACACCAAAGACAAATTATCGCATCAAATATAGACGAAGCTGTGCTTTTGGTAACATTAACAAATCCAAAAACATATCCCGAATTTATCGACCGTTTTTTAGTTTCCTGCGAAGCTTACAATATACCGGCAACCATTGTATTCAATAAGATAGACCTTTACAACGAAAAAACGAAAAATGAAGCATTATCACTATTCAATCTGTATGAGAACATTGGTTACACGTGTTTTGAAATTTCGATAAAAGAGAAAATAAATCTCGAAAATGTTAGACAATTTTTAAGAGGTAAAACTGTTGTTTTTTCGGGAAATTCCGGTGTCGGAAAGTCAAGTTTATTGAATGCGTTTCAACCTGATTACATGCAAAAAACTTCTCAAATTTCCGATTCACACGGCACGGGAACACATACCACAACTTTTGCCGAAATGTTTATATTCAGCGATTTTCGCATTATTGACACTCCGGGAATTAAATCTTTTGGAATCGATGATTTTAAAAAAGAAGAAATCACAGCTTGGTTTCCGGAAATGTTTCGTTTACAAAAACAGTGTCGTTTCTACAATTGCACACATGTTAACGAGCCTGGTTGTGCCGTTAAAGATGCTGTTCGGAAGGGAATTGTAGGCGAGAGCCGCTATCGAAGTTATTTGAGCATTTTGGACGAAAAAGACGGAAAATACCGCGAAGATTTATATAAAGATTTTTAATCATCAAATTCCATTTCAGTATAACAGTTTATGAAAATAATATTCCGGCTCATCATTTTTTTTTCTGCGATTCTTCTATTTACAGATATTTCTGCCCAAGAAATCAATCTGCCGCTTGGGCACGAAATGAGTCAAACCATTGAAGCATCAATAAATACTTCAAATTATCCTATAAATACAGGCTTCAAGCCTTTGCGTATTTCGGAAACCAACCGCGACACCGACATGGACTCGCTCCTATTCACCTACCAAAGAGATGTGATGTACGCAAAATGGTGGCAAAAAAATGCAATTTATCGCAAACTATTTTATGAAAATTTTATCGGTATCGAAAAATCCGATTATTCAATTTATATCAACCCTCTTTTTTATATTGAATATGATAAAAGCGAAGACAGCTCAAAATTATTTTCAATCAACACTCGCGGACTCGAAATAAAAGGATTTGTAGGTTCTAAATTAGGATTTTACACAGCATTTCGAGAAAATCAAGCTTTTTTTCGTCCATACATCACCCAAAAAGTTAACGAAAGATTAATTGTACCCGGCCAGGGGGCACCAAAATCATATAAAACAACAGGCTTCGATTTTGCATCGTCAGTTGCATATTTGTCATACTCTCCCGTTGCTTGGTTTAATGTTCAAATTGGAAACGACAAAAATTTTGTTGGCGAAGGTTATCGTTCGGTTCTGCTTTCAGACAACGCTTTCAACTACCCAAATATCAAATTTACAACAAATTACAAAGGTTTAAAATATGTTTCGGTATTCGCCCAATTGGAAGATTTTGAAAACGTGTATTACGACAGGCATATCACCAAACATGCGGCTTTTAATTTTGTGAGCTATTCGTTTAAAAATATTTTTGAACTTGGATTTTTCGAAGGCATGATTTTTCAAACAAGCGATACAGCAAAGTATATCAATAAAATTCCACCGGACTATTTCATTCCGATAATCGGAGTGCACACAGCAAAATACGGATTCTATTCAAACAACAATCTGCTTGTGGGACTGAATGCAAAAGTAAAAATTACACGACAGATACAACTTTATGGACAGTTTGCACTAAACAATCCCGAAAAATCCAAATATGCTTATCAAGGCGGAATAAAAATATTTGATATGTTTTTAAATCAAATTCGAAAACAAAAACTCTATTTTCAGTTTGAATACAACAAAGCCTCAGCCGGAACGTATGCCGACAGGAATAAATTTATGAGTTGGTCGCACTACAATCAAGAACTGGCACACCCGCTGGGCGGCTCGTTCGGCGAAATTTTTACAGAAATAAACTATCGCTTCTACAAATTCGATATCAATCTTAAATACACAAAAGCCATTGTTAATGAAGACGATATGACTTCGGATATTTATTTAGCGACACAAAATCCATTCTCTTCGGGTTCCGAAAATCAGATTTCACACAAAATTATAACCATTGACTGGATACGCAATCCGCGAACCTTTTTTGTTATTTTTACCGGTCTGGACATCAGGACTTTTAACAACCGAAATGAAAAATACCTATTCGTAGGCTTTAGAACTCAATTAAGCAATTTTTACTACGATTTTTAAAAAAGTATGCAATAAATAACAAAAATACACTATTTTTGACTATCTGTAAAATACTTGAAATGGAAACCCCTAACCCGCAAATAAATCGCTCAAAATATTTGATTTCGACAAAATCAATTCTAAGTATCTCATTGATAATGATACTATTTGGTTTTGTTTTGACTACACTGCTGAATGCAAAAAAAATTACAGATTCGGCAAAAAAAAACGTTGGGTTTACACTTTTTTTAGATAATAACGCCAAATCATCGGAAATTACGGAATTGCAAAATTTCTTACAATCAACATATTACACAGATTCACTGAAATTTGTGAGTAAAGAAAAAGCCGCCGCCGAAATGGAAAGCGAACTTGGCGAAGATTTTATCGATTTTTTGGGCAACAATCCACTTCCAAATTCATTTGAAGTGCGAGTTAAAAGCAGCTTCTCTTCTGCCGACAGCATTTCCGCAATAAGAACCGATTTGGAACGTTTTCCGATTATTCGTGAATTTTTTTGGGAACAGTCTTTGGTAAAAGCCATCGACTTTAACCTCACAAGATTCAATCTTATCACATCAGGCTTATTTTTTATATTTATTTTGATTATAGCCATCTATATCAACCACACCATAAAATTATCGGTTATCGAAAACGGGCTGTTGGGGCTTCCGGTTTTCAACGAACAACACAATATTAAATCGGAAAGGGAAAAATTGCTCATCTCCGGAATAACAACAGGAACTATCTCAGCATCTATCACTTCACTCGTTTTAGTAATTTTGCTTTTGATATTTCAACCCAACTCTCAGGGTTTTTTATCACTCAACGGAATTTGGTTGATTCTCATATTTATTTTTATCTTTGCTGTTGGTATGTCCGGCATTTCGGCTTATTTTGCCGTTAAAAAATATTTACCTGAAACAGTTCCGGAATCAATACTTTGACTTTAATTAGTTTATTTTTTTGATGTGCTGATATGCTGATTGTTTTTAATTTCAAAAAGATAATCATTTATTAAAATTCAATGAATCAATACTTCGCCAAAAACCATTTGCACGTAATAATCAACAGAATACAAAAACTGATATTTATTAGATAAATCATTGAAAATAAATAATTTTCAAATTTTACAGAACTATTGATTAATAACAGAGCTTAAATAATAAGAAACACTATTTTTTTATATCCCTCATTATAATTTTTTAACAAGCTAATTAAAAATACGATACTTATGAGTCAAGATTCTCAAAAATTTGGTTTTGCCTTATCCAAAGAAAATTACATTTTAATGGCAATCGGTTTTGCGGTAGTCATTATCGGACTGCTATTGCTTTCGGGCGGCGAAACAAAAGACCCGAATGTTTTCAGCGAAGAAATGTTCAGTTTTCGTCGCATCACCTTGGCACCCATTATCATTTTAGCAGGTTTTATTTTTGAAATCTATGCAATTATGAAAAAACCAAAAAACCAAGAGCCACAAGCATGAGTTTTCTTCAAGCCTTTATTATTGCCATTGTCGAAGGAATAACCGAATTTTTGCCCATATCTTCGACCGGACACATGATAATTACCGAAAAAATTCTTGGTATAGCCGATGACGACTTTGTGAAAGCCTTCATTGTTAATATTCAATTTGGAGCTATTCTTTCGGTGGTTGTTTTGTATTGGAAACGCTTTGTACAGTCGGTGAATTTTTATTTCAAACTCTTTGTGGCATTCATACCCGCAGCCATAATCGGTTTTTTATTAGGCGATTATATCGATGCCTTGCTCGAAAATGTTACCGTAGTTGCCATTTCATTGGTTGTAGGCGGAATTATATTGATTTTTGTCGATAAATGGTTTGTTAAAATTGATGAAAATCAAGAAATCAGTCCGCGAAAAGCATTGGTTATCGGTTTCTTTCAAGTCATAGCCATGATACCCGGCGTATCTCGTTCGGCGGCAACCATCATAGGCGGTATGGCTCAAAAATTAAATCGAAAAAACGCCGCCGAGTTTTCGTTTTTTCTTGCAGTTCCCACAATGGCGGCAGCCGCAGCATACAAACTTCTGAAAAATTATCACAGCATAACCAACGATAAAATCGGAATTTTACTCTTTGGAAACATCATCGCATTCATAGTCGCAGCTTTCGCAATAAAAACCTTTATTCGTTTTCTTTCAAAAAACGGTTTTCGACTCTTCGGTTATTATCGCATAATTGTTGGCTCTATTATCCTGATACTCTTGGCTTTGGGTATTGATTTGAGTGTTGTATAGAAAACTGAAAAGACAAAAAATGGACGAAAAACAAGAGAACCTCAAAAATTACGAAGACGGCGAAATAATTCTCATCAATAAAGAAATAGAATGGACTTCGTTCGATGTAGTGAATAAAATAAGAAAAATGCTGACACAGCATTTAAAATTAAAAAAACTGAAAGTAGGACACGCCGGAACCCTTGACCCTCTTGCAACCGGATTAATTATACTGTGCACCGGACGAAAAACAAAAAAAATTGATAACTATTCGGCACAAGAAAAAGAATACATTGCAGATATTACTTTCGGAGCCACCACACCTTCGTTCGATTTAGAAACCCCCATTGATTGTCGTTACGAAACAAAGCACATCACAAAAGAATTGATTGAAGAAAATCTCAAAAAAATTATCGGAGTACAAGCGCAAACCCCGCCCGTATTTTCGGCGAAAAAAATTGACGGAAAGCGTGCATATGAGAGTGCACGTATAGGAAAACCCCTAAAAATGAAAACAGCCATTATCGACATCAAAGAAGCCGAACTGATTTCATTTTCAGAAAACACCGCAAAAGTACGAATTGTATGCAGCAAGGGAACTTATATCCGAAGTTTGGCTTATGATTTTGGCAAGCAACTCAACAGTGGGGCTCATTTATCGGGTTTAATCCGCACGAGAATCGGATTTTTTTTACTCTCAGATGCAATTACTCTTCCCGAATTTGTAAAAAAGATGTAACTTAGCACACTATTTTAATTTCAAAATACGTTACATTTTGATACATTTCTCTAAATTATAAATCGACTTCATGAAGCTTTCAAAATTCGATTATCAACTTCCCAAAGAGTTGATTGCAAAATATCCGGTGCCAAACAGAGACGAATCCCGTTTGCTGGTTATCGACCGAAAAACACAAAAAATTGAACATCGAATCTTTAAAGATGTTATCGACTATTTTGGCGAAAACGATGTTTTTGTTTTCAACAATACAAAAGTTTTCCCAGCCCGCCTGTTTGGTTATAAAGAAAAAACAGGGGCACAAATTGAAGTTTTTTTACTTCGCGAATTGAACCGAGAACAACGCCTGTGGGACGTATTGGTGGACCCGGCACGTAAAATCAGAATCGGAAATAAACTATTTTTTGGCGAAAACGAAACCCTTGTTGCCGAAGTGATTGATAATACAACATCGAGAGGCAGAACTCTCCGATTTTTATTCGACGGCGATTACGATGAATTTAAAAATACTTTGGATTCGTTAGGTGAAACGCCTTTGCCCAAGTTTATAAATAGAGAAGTTGTAGCCGATGACAAAGAACGGTATCAAACCATTTTTGCCAAAGTTGAAGGTGCTGTTGCCGCTCCCACTGCCGGTTTACATTTCAGTAAACATCTGATTAAACGCCTCGAAATTAAAGGGGTTAAAATAGCCGAAGTTACACTTCACGTGGGGCTTGGGAATTTCAGAAGCGTTGATGTGGAAGATTTAACTAAACATAAAATGGATTCCGAACAAATTCAAATCATCGGAAAAACAGTTAATATTGTAAACGCCGCAAAAGAAGCAAAAAAACATATCTGTGCCGTGGGAACCACCGTTTTGAGGACGCTTGAAAGTTGTGTTTCACCACAGGGTCTTTTGACTGAATATGAAGGTTGGACTAATAAATTTATCTTTCCGCCCTACGATTTTAAAGTGCCCACACGCATTATTACCAATTTCCACATTCCGCTTTCCACACCTTTAATGACAGCTGCCGCTTTTGCAGGTTTTGATTTTTTGATGAAAGCTTATGATGTGGCTATCAAAGAGAAATATCGTTTTGGTACTTATGGCGATGCCATGCTGATATTATAAAAAAAAGCAGTCGAATGACTGCTTTTTTTTATTCACTTTTCTTTTTACCGATTGACCCCACCAATCTGTCGATTCCATCGAATAAATATTCGACACCGTAACCGGCAATAAACGCAAAACCGGAATTTGATAAGGATTTGAGAAAACTGATTTGTTGATTTTCGATATCACCCCAAAGCAATCCAACAATTAAACCTGCCAATGCTCCAAGTATTATTCGAAGCGAATATTTGATATCGGAATAATGCGAAAAAACCAAATTTTTAATATCATTGGTTAAACTTCTCAGCACAAAAACAAAACCGCCGATAAGTCCATAAAGTAAAGGCAAAAGGTAGAGTTGAATGATTTGAGTGAAATTTTGAGCTTCCTGAATAATTCCGATTTGGGTGTTCATATCCATTTCGGCAATATTTTCGCCCGAAGGAATTGGCGGCGGTCCGGAGTCCGTAATTGCGGAAGATGCCTTAACCTGAGTGGATTTTTCCGTTGCATTATCGACTTTGGGACTTAAAAAAGCAAAACGTCGAAGCGTTTTAACCCAAGGTTCCAAAAGTTCGATACTTCCTCTTATTTCTTGGTCGAGCTGGCTTTTTTCGCTTTCCAGGCGATAGCGTTCCTGTGTTGCACTCTGGTTGGTTGCATCAGCATTTAAAAGCAATCGAAGTTCGCCGTCGCGAAGGGTAATTTCATCAATTCGGGCAGAATTTATTTGGATATTGTTCAGCAAAGTTGTGCCTTTGAGCGAAAATATTTGAATAAAAAGCAATGCTGTCATAAATGCGGCAGCTGTCAAAATATAATAACGAACCGAACGCCGGGAAAACGACAGGCGTGATTTTATTTTCAGGAGGCGTTGAAAAAAATTGGGATGAACAACAATTTCACGTTCGGTTGCTAATAAACTTTCGACCGAAACCGGCTGCACGGTTTTTGAAAGCGATTTATAAGCCATCCAAAATTTTATTTCCGAATCAACAGTCCAATGTTTATTTTCTTTCAACCGTTTGGATTCGATGATAGACGAAACCCACTCTCGGTCTATTTCCAAACCGTGTTCGGTTGCGTAACTAAGCAGTAGTTCGGCATGTTCCACAGCATTATTGAGCAATCCGGAAGTATTCACAACTTCATCAACATAACTTATATTTTCCATTTTTGTCTTTTTTCTATCGCTTTACAAATCTGCTAAATATAAATTAAAAATCCGAGTAAAACCCGGATTTTTTTTTTCAATCTTTCAAATTATGACCTCATTACTCAATTATTTGTTTTACTAAACTGATTAAAACTAAAATTGTAACTTATTTATTTTGAGTTTGATAATGTCTATTTAAGTAATCGGACAGATTTATTTGTATATTATAATGTCCGTATTCTTATCAAAATCAAATCATTATTTCATTAACAATTAATAATTAACCATTACTTAATATATATTTGAAATTTTTTTAGTTCCTTGTATTGAACTTCTTTTTCATCGAGTTTGGAAATAACCTGCACTTCCCACCAACCTCGAGTAATGTTTTTACGTGTCGATGAAATGGAAAAAAAATTGCCGGTTTCAGGCTTATCCTTGTCATAAGGTATTGTGTATGAATCCATAAAATCTTTTCGTGTGGAATAATAATGAAACCAGCGAAACTCAAACGATAATTTATCTTTTGGAATTTCTTTTAACAGCTCGTTACTGAATATCAATTCCAATGTCAATGATTTTGGGGCATCGATACCTACATCAAAACCGGTTTTAAGCGATACTTCGGTACGATCGGCACGCCATTGTACTTTCTCGGGGATAATAATTGATTGCGAAAAGGCTTTGTTTTGGGCAAAAACAAGAAAAAATGAGATTAAAAAGAAGAAATTTTTGAGTTGTATAATTTTTACTGACATGATAGAGATTATTTTATTTCATATATAATTCAAATTTTGTACCGGGATTGATATGTAATTTGTGGTTTCAAATATTTATCGTCTGCATTCCTTATGTAGATATAAATGAATTTATAGAAAACTTATATCTTAAAATGTAAATATTATTCATAATTTTGAGTTTTCGACCGATTTTGTGATTCTTCATTTCTAAAATAATTGTAACATGAAATTATTTAACATAAGTAAAACTCAAATTTCATTTTTTTTTATCCTGTTTATTAATTTTCTTTTTTTGATAAAATATGGTATTCGCCTAACACCGTTTTTCGTCTTTTTAGCTCTTGGGATTTTGGGCATTTATTATCTGATTTGGCGAAAACAAACTCTAATATTCAATTTCAAAAATGAACGGCTCTTAAAAATTTCTAATCCGATAATGCTTCTGGGTTTTATTGGTTTTTCTGTTCTTGTTTTTCATTTTCTTCCTCAAGAACAATTGAATGTGGACAGGTGGAGTGTTATTTCATCGTTTTGGGATAATTTTTTTGAGAGGAAATATGCCTATTTTGCCAAATCTCACATGGGAAATCACCCGGGTCCCATGCCGTTTTATTTTATTTTGGCATTGCCTTTCTATTTTGTCGGTGATTTAGGATATTTTTCATTAATAGGTTTGCTTGTTTTCTATTTCATCTTATATTATTCAAAAGAGTTTGTAAGAACCCGTACTTTAATGCTGTTCTTGCTGCTTATTTCTGCATTTTACTTATGGGAAGTTGTTACGCGAAGTAATATTTTCACTAACAGCAGCCTTGTTTTGTTTTCAATTTTTTATTTTTTAAAATCCAATACTGACAATAATTTTAAGCATCTTTTTATAAACGGGCTTATTATCGGGCTTTTACTTTCGACACGAAATGTATTTGTTATACCCTATTCAATTCTTATGCTTTACTTAATTAAAAATAAAAAAATCAAATTTCACAAAATATTAACATTAGCACTTATTGTAATTACGACTTTCGCTCTCACTTTTTTGCCCTTCATCGTGAATCACTTTTCGGATTTTTTATTATTGAATCCTTTCGTCATTCAATCATCGTATCTTATGCCGGCATGGCTTTCTGTCTTTTGTATTTTTGCTAGTTTGGGCTTATATTTTTTTATTCGGAACACCCAAGATGTCTATTTTTACAGCGGCATATCTCTGTTTTTTACCATTTCGGTATATTTTATTTGGGAAATTTATTTTTATGGATTTCAATCGGCATATTTTGGAAATAAAGCCGACATTTCGTATTTCATTCTCTGCATTCCTTTTTTTCTTTATTTTCTCTTACAAAATCCCGGACAAAAGACTGAATAAACAATGTGAAAACAGACAAGATTTTACTCTCAAATTTAATTGATTTTTATACCGTTCGATAAAAAATAACACCCAACCATTGCCATTTTTTTTAAAAAAAGTGAAAATTATTTTTTATCAAACATTGAAAAAGTACATTTGCTAAAAAAAACGATGAAATTAGTCTTTGCAACAAATAATTTACACAAGCTGCGTGAAGTTCGAGAAATACTTGGCAGCAACTTTGAAATACTCAGTACCGAAGACATTAATTGTCGCGAAGAAATTCCGGAAACCTGCCCCACAATTGAAGGCAATGCCTCGCAAAAATCTCATTACCTGAAAAACAATTACGGATACGATTGTTTTGCCGATGATACAGGTTTGGAAATTGAAGCATTGAACGGCGAACCCGGAGTTTATTCGGCTCGGTATGCCGGAAAAAATGTTTCGTTTGAGGACAATTTGCTCAAAGTAATGTCCAAAATGCAAGGACAAACAAACAGAAAAGCACGTTTCAAGACAGTTATCTCATTGATATTAAATGGGAAAGAATATTTTTTTGAAGGTATTGTAAACGGAACAATTGCCGAAAATCGCAACGGACAATCTGGATTTGGATACGACCCGGTCTTTATTCCCGAAGGATACACGGTTTCCTACGCACAAATGTCATCGGAACTTAAAAATGCTATCAGTCATCGCGGTATTGCGGTAGGTAAATTAGTCGATTTTCTAAAAAATATCAAATAAAATACGAACTCCGTTTTTTTCCCGTTTCTTTTTATATTTCATTTATCCCGCTAAAAAAATACAAATTATGAATCGAGTGATTCTTTTATCAATATCAATATTATCCCTCTTGATATTATCATTGCAAAGTAAAGCACAACTTGCAATTGGGCAATGGCGAGACCATTTTTCGTACAACAATGTGCATTCATTGGCAGATAACGGAAATCTTATCTACTGTGCCTGCGACTTAGGAATTTTTACTTTCGATAAATCGACCTCCGAAATTGAAAAATTAGGCAAAATTCAAGGTCTTACAGAAAGTGAAATAAAATCAGCCCGATACAACAACTCAACCAATTGTTTGTTTATAACCTATAAAAATTCCAATATTGATATTATAAAAGATAACAAAATTTATAACTTTCCCGACATCAAACGAAAACAAATCAATGGGAATAAAGAAATCAACAAGATAACATTTTTCAATAATTTTGCATACTTATCCTGCGGATTCGGCATTGTGGTTTTCGATACAGAAAATATGGAATTTTCCGATACGTGGTACATAGGTTCCAATGCGACACTGGTAAATGTCTATGATTTTGCACAGGACAATACCTATTTTTATGCCGCAACCGACATCGGATTGCTGAAAGCCGAAAAAACAAATACAAATCTTGCCGATTATCGCAATTGGCAACAGATGACATTATTTCCGAATTACAACAATCCGGTAACAGCAGTTTTTGCAGATGACCAAAAAATCTATCTTTCGCAGAAAACCTCAAACGGAAACACACAGATTTTGAAAATACAAGGAGAAAATTGGAATCTTTTCGATACACAACAGTACACAATACTTTCAATATCCGAACAATTCGGGAAATTGATAGTTACCGATAAAAACTCAATAAAAATCTTTGGAAATGAAATTTTGAAAACCGATATTCATCAATATGCTTTCGATGATACTTTGGTAAATTCGATTTCCCTTAATGATTCATACTTAGAAAACGAAAATCTTTTAAGAATCGGAGATACACGTTTCGGATTGGTTACTTACAATTTTTCGGGCACAACATTCGACAATCTTTCACCCGATGGTCCGCTGTCAAACTATATCGGACAAATAGCCGTTGCAAACGGGAAAATTTATTCAACTCCCGGGGGATATAGCTCGGCTTTGGTACCGCTTGTCAGAAAACCGGAAATTTCTATTTATGATAAAATAAATACGCTGTCAATTATTCCGTCCGAATGTTGGCACGATGTTTATTCTATTTATCCCAATCCATTCGACTCCGATAAATTTTTTATGGGAGCATGGGGCGACGGTTTATTCGAGTACGAGAATAACAAATTAATCAATCATTATACACAAACCAACAGTTCGCTGCAATATATGGGAGCATATCCGGGAACAATCCGCATTGCTTCCATTAAATACGATAAAGATAAAAATTTATGGATTTCTAATGCCACGGTAAACAATCCGATTTCTGTACTGTCGAACAAAGGAAATTGGCTGTCGTATAATTTTGGAGGAATACTCACACTTAAACCCACGGGACAAATTCTCATCACTTCGAGCGGAAATATTTGGGTTCAGATACAAAGAGGCGGCGGCATATTTGCTTTCAACAGCAAAGCAACACCCGAAAATCCGGACGATGACGAATATTCCCTTTTTTATCCTAAAATTTCTAATGATAATTCCATCGCCCAAGTTGTTAATTGCATTGCCGAAGATAAAGATGAAGATATATGGGTAGGAACAGACCAAGGTGTTGTTGTGTATCACAATCCGGAAAATGTTTTTTCGGAAACCGATTTTTATGCCGACCGGATTCAACTCACTGCCGTTGGAAACGATACAACCGAACAATATCTTCTGTTTACCGAAAATGTTACATGTATAGCCGTTGACGGGGCAAACAGAAAATGGATAGGCACTTCAAATTCCGGTGTTTTTCTTGTTTCTCCGGACGGACGCAACGAAATATATCATTTCAGCCAAGACAACAGCCTGCTGCCTTCAAACTCAATCGTTGATATTAAAATTGACCCCGAAAGCGGAGAAGTCTATTTTGGAACTGATAAGGGCATGGTAGCATTCCGTGCCGAAGCGACCGAAGGCGGCGAGAATTTCGGAAATATTTACGCATTTCCCAATCCCGTTCGCCCGGACTATTCAGGAATTATCACCATAACAGGTCTTTTGGCTGATGCCAATGTGAAAATTACGGATATTGCCGGAAACTTAGTCTTTGAAACCACGGCACTCGGCGGACAGGCAATTTGGAACGGCAACACATTTACAGGAAACCGCGTAAATACAGGCGTATATCTCGTATTTTGTGCTAATAACGATGGAACAAAAGCCATGGTTACAAAAATACTTTTTGTGAATTAAAAATGCTACATCAAACAAAAGGCATCGTTCTGTATCGACAAAAATATGCCGATAATTCAATGATTGTTCGCATATACACCGAAAAATTCGGGAAACAAGCGTATCTTATCTATGGAATCGGGTCAAAGAAAAATAAATCGAAATCGAATCTTTTACAACCTCTCTTTCTTGTCGATTTAACAGCATATTACAAGCCCGAAGTTGGTTTACAAAAAGCAAAGGAATACACAGTATCACTGCCTTTACACTCCTTACCCAATTCGATTCAAAAAACAACAATCGCCTTTTTTCTTGCCGAAATCATAGACCGGGCACTCAAAGAAAACGAAGCCGATGCACGCTGTTTCAATTTTATCGAAAAGTCGATACAAATATTTGATTTGTTGGAAGAATCGTATGCTAATTTTCATATTATTTTTTTGCTTCAATTTTGCCGACATTTAGGTTTTTTTCCCGAAAACAACTATTCCGATTCACGGCAAATTTTCGATATGATTTCAGGAAAATTTATTGTCGGAATACCACAACACCTTCATTTTTTAAATGCCGAAAAAAGTCGCTTGCTTCACTCGCTTTTCAATATCTTACTCAACTCCACGCATTTACTCTCAATATCGACATACGAACGCAACGAAATCCTCGATTTTTTTATCGAATACTATAATCTACATCTCGAAAAAAGCGGGAAATTAAAATCGCTCGAAGTTTTGAGAAGTGTTTTTACATGAAACACGCATGCAGTCGCTAAGAAATATAAAGCACTCTGCTATTTCACGCATTATACTGAATACGCACTTAAAAAAATATTTGCAACCGAAAACAGTATTGAAAACGATATAGCTCCCAATAAAAAAATGTAAATTGATTTTGCATTAACGATATTAATTTGATAATCAGCAGAAATAATCTCAACGACAATAAAAAGAACGCATAGTGAATTTTTATTATCCTTTCAAACCAAATAAAATTTACTATTTTTGCCCCACTATTCATAATTCATAATTCATAATTATTTTGTCCGACATTGCCATTAAAATAGAGAATCTTTCCAAGCAGTACCGCCTCGGGCAAATAGATACCGGAACACTCAGCCACGACCTCAACCGATGGTTTGCAAAAATTCGCAGCAAGGAAGACCCGACACTTAAGATCGGGCAAATAATCCGATTACAGAAACCCTGAATTTTTCAACGAATTGCAAAACTATGTTTTACAAAATAATATTCAAGACAATATTCGTTTTCTCAGATTTATTGACAGAATCGACCAATTGGCACTCATGAAACATTCGCAAGCAATTATTCAGCCGTCTCTTTTTGTAGGTTGGAGTACTGTTGTAGAAGATGCAAAAGCAATGAATCAATCGCTTATTTTATCGGACATTCGGGTGCATCGCGAACAAATTAACCGAAATGTCGATTTCTTTGAGCCTGAAAATGCCAAACAGCTTGCACAAATTTTAGAAAACTACAAACCCAAATCCGAAATTTCGGATTATAAAACCAACATCACCAAATTCGGCGAAACATTTCGCAATATTTTAGAACAAATATAGGGTTTTGATAAGGGGTAAAAGGAAAATTTCATATCTTTGCATAAAGCATAACAATAATTTGCCGATAAGCCATGCAAAATATTCGGATCCGTGCAAAACACCCCTGAAATAAAACAATTCATTGCCGAAAATTCGGACTTATTTTGGTATACTCCCGAAGCGGAAAAACAAAATATCAGCCACGAAGTTTTGGTGGAATTTATTTTGAATTACGGAACAATATTATCACTAAAAAAACTTTTTCTAATTCTTGGAATAGATGCTGTTGCCAAAATATTTTTTAAACAGGTCAGTAATTCAAGAGTCAATTACCATAAAAGTACCGTTCATTTCTTCAATTTATATTTTAAACGCCATGCAAATATTTATCCTGTCTGAAGAACAAAAAGCATTACTCCCGTTAATCAACCAATTTTCAAATAAATATTATCTTGTCGGTGGAACAGAAATTGCACTGTATCTGGGACATCGTTCATCAATTGATTTTGATTTGTTCTCGTATGACGAAATTAAAAGAACTCAAATAAAAAATACTATAATAATACCTATCGTGTAATATATGAAGCTTTTGACCAAATGCATCTAATTGTTAATTCTGTCAAATTGACCTTTTTCCAATTTCCGCACAAAATTGAGGCCGATACTGATTTTAATAATATCATAAAACTACCTTCTTTGCTCAATTTAGCAAGCATGATGACTTATGCTCTCGGCGGACGAGCAAAATGGAAAGATTATGTCGATTTATATTTTATTTTGAAAAATCATTTCTCTTTAAATCAAATAATCGACAATACAGATATCGTTTTCGGAAATTTTTTTAATGCTAAATTGCTTTTAGAACAATTATCGTTTTACGAAGATATAGACAATTCCGAACCCGTTATTTACTTAAACGAAAAGCCATCAGATGAAAAAATCAAAACGTTTCTAACTGAAACAGCACTAAATTTTTAATTTACTTATGCCCACCAAACTCTCCATAATCACCGTAAGCCTCAACAATGCCAAAGGATTGCAAAAAAATGCGATGCTCGCGGTGTTAGTCTTTTCCGAAAAAGGAATACAACAATTCTCTGCAAAATAGAAACGCTCTGAAATTCATATTACACCAAAAAGCATTAATTTTGTAAAAGGCTAAAAAGAAAATTCGGAAATGGAAAATATATTGCAACATATAAACCCTGTATATTTTTGGGATATCGATATTTCGAAAATGGATGCCCAAAAAAATCAACGATTAATTATAGAGCGTGTGATAAATTTCGGGAATTCAGATGAACTTTCGCTGATTATGAATTTTTACGGAAAAGAAACGATTATGAATACGATTTGTTGTTTGAATTTTTTAGATGACAAAACTTTAAATTTTTTTTCCTTATATTTCAAAATTCCAAAAAAACAATTCAAATGCTATTCAAAAAAACAGTCGATCAATTAACATTTGACCTAATTATCAAATTACAAGAGAAACCATATCTTGAAGGATTTTACCTGGTAGGCGGAACTGCATTAGCACTCCGGCTGGGCCACAGAAGATCTGTTGATATCGATTTGTTTTGTAATTTCAATTTTGATGCTCAAGATATTTTCGAAAAAATTTCAAACGATTTTAATTTCAAAATCTTTTATAGTGCGGCAAATACATTAAAAGGCAGTATAAACAATGTACAGGTTGATATTTTGGCACACCGATATCCACATATAGCGGATTTGCATGTTTCGGAAAAAATAAAAATGTTATCGATACAAGATATATCGGCTATGAAATTGAATGCGGTTTGCACTAACGGACAAAGAGTTAAGGATTTTATTGATATTTTTTATATTTTACAGCAAATACAATTACCGGAAATGATCCGTTTTTACAAAACAAAATACAATCAAACCAACGATATTAACGTGTTGAAAAGTTTGGTGTGGTTTGATGATGTTGATTTAGCCGACTGGCCGGTCATGATAAAAGACCCTCAATTGACGTGGAATAAGATAAAAAAAACAATAAGCGATAGTGTTCTTAAAAATAAACTATAAAGAACTCATTTTCCGAATCAAATAAAACAATGCACCACCCCAAACTCTCAATAATCACCGTAAACCTTAACAATGCCAAGGGTCTTAAAAAGACAATCGACAGCGTGCTTGCACAAATCTTTTCGTTTTCCGAACCAATACGCATGATAATGAAAGATTAATAATGCGAATCAAGAGTTAAAATCATTGTATTGACTATCTCCGGCATTTATGCCGGTGTATTGCAAAGCTGAACAAGCTAACGGCGGATGGAATTAGTTTTAGAAACAATTGTTTTTTCCGGTATACTAAATTACAAATTCGATAAATATCAAGAAATTAGCCGGAGGAGACTCCGATATAAATAAAAGAAATCACTCCGCCGGCAATTCATACTTCACACTATGAAACATATTCAACTTTTAATAATGCGACTCTTGATTCGCATTAATAATGGGAAGATGTAAAAACAAAAATAAAATCCCTGCAAAACAAAATTTTTACTATTTTTGCCCCACCATTCATAATTCATAATTATTTTGTCCGACCTTGCCATTAAAATTGAGAATCTTTCCAAGCAGTACCGCCTCGGGCAAATAGATACCGGAACACTCAGCCACGACCTCAACCGATGGTTTGCAAAAATTCGCAGCAAGGAAGACCCGACACTTAAGATCGGGCAAATAATCCGATTACAGAAACCCTGAATTTTTCAACGAATTGCAAAACTATGTTTTACAAAATAATATTCAAGACAATGTTCGTTTTCTCGGATTTATTGACAGAATCGACCAATTGGCACTCATGAAACATTCGCAAGCCATCATTCAACCGTCTCTTTTTGAAGGTTGGAGTACGGTGGTTGAAGATGTAAAAGCGATGAATCAATCGCTTATTTTATCGGACATTCGGGTGCATCGCGAACAAATCATCCGAAATGTGGTTTTCTTTGAACCCGAAAATACCGTCCAACTTGCGAAAATTCTCGAAAACTACAAACCAAAATCCGAAATTTCAGATTATAAAACCAACAACATCAAATTCGGAGAAACATTTCGCGATATTTTAATCCAAATAAAGAGTTTTGATTAAGAAAAAAAACATAAAATTTCGTATTTTTGCGGGATACTTTCGAGTACCCAAGCTCGCAATAATAATAAAATCAATGCAAAACACCCCCGAAATAAAACAATTTATTGCCGAAAACGCCGATTTATTTTGGTATACTCCCGAAGCGGAAAAACAAAATATCAGCCACGAAGTTTTGGTGGAATTTATTTTGAATTACGGCGAAATGGCAACAATAAGAAAATTATTTCACATCTTAGGATTAAAAACCGTAGCATCGGTATTTTTTTCAATGCAGGATAGAAAAATAGGAAATTTTTATCCCGAAATACATCACCTTTTTTCACTCTATTTTAAAAACCATGCATAGCGAGATATTTAATCAAAAACAAGTACAATTACTTCCGCTGATGTCCGGCTTTAAACGCGAATTTTACTTAGTCGGCGGCACGGCAATTGCCTTGCATATCGGACACCGACAATCCATTGATTTTGACATGTTCAAAAAAACAGACCTCAAAATCCCGAAGATTATCTCAAAAATTTCAGAGTCCGGATACAACCACACAGTTACACGTCGTGTATCCGAACAATTAAACCTGATACTGAACAAAGTAAAACTTACTTTTTTCCAATACCCATTCCACATAGATACGCCCTGCAAATACGAAGACGTGTTCAAATTGCCCGACTTATTAACATTGGCAGCCATGAAATCTTACGCATTAGGCAGAAGATCGAAATGGAAAGATTATGTTGATTTATACTACATACTTAAAAGTTATCATACTGTAAATCAAATATCTGAAAAAGCTAGTGCTATTTACGGCGACTTGTTTTCCGAAAAACTTTTCCGAGCGCAACTTTGTTATTTTGAAGATATGGACCATTCGGAACCTGTTGAATTTTTGAAAGAAAAACCCACTGAAAACGAAATCAAAAACTTCTTAACCGAAACTGCACTAAATTTTTAATTTACTTATTCATACCCCAAAACTCTCAATAATCACCGTAAACCTTAACAATGCCGAAGGACTGATAAAAACCATTGAAATCATTGCTATACAAATTTTTACAGGAAATTACAAATAAAATCAATTTTATGAGCAAAGAATTTGATATAAACAATTTTTCAAAACATCTGTTTTGGGACGTAAATAGAAATAATCTCGACTTTGAAAGAAGTAAGAAAACGATTATTACAAATGTTCTTGATTACGGCTTAATAAACGATTGGGATATTATATACAATTACTACGGAATAGATGAAATAGCGAAAATCGCCATGAATGCCAGAGATTTGGATGAAAAATCCATAACTTTTATTTCATTATTATCTAAAATACCAAAAGAAAAATTCTTATGCTATACTACAAAACAATTGAACAGGACACACTGGATATATTAAAAAAAATACAGAGCATTACAGAGTTTTCTAAATTAAGACTTGTAGGCGGAACAGCATTGGCTCTACAAATAGGACACAGAAAATCAATAGATTTAGATTTTTTTGGACTGATTGAAAATGATTTTATTACCTTTTCCAAAGAATTAGAAAAGGTAGGAAAAATAACTGTTCTTAAAAATTCAACAAATATTAATATCTTTTCTGTTAATAATATTAAAGTAGATTTTGTTAATTACCATTATACATGGTTAGAAAATGCAATTACTGAAGATAATTTATTACTCGCCGGTATAAAAGATATTGCTGCAATGAAAATTGCCGCAATTACAGGCAGAGGAACAAAAAAAGATTTTATAGATTTATACTTTTTATTGAAACGATATAATCTAAAAGAAATATTAGATTTTTATATGCAAAAATATCCCGAAGGTTCTATTTTTTTAGTTTTAAGAAGTCTCACATATTTTAAAGATGCAGATGAAGACGAACAACCGGATATGCTTATTCCGACAGATTGGAACGAAGTAAAAATATTTATTGAAAATACGCTTACAGATTTTATTAAAAATAAATGAATTTAATGCCGAAACTCTCAACAATAAACCTCAACAACGCCGCCGGCTTGCAAAAGACCATAGAAAGCGTTGTATCGCAAACTTTTACCACTTTCGAGTACATCATCATCGACGGCAGCAGCACCGATGGCAGCTGCGAAATCATCGAAAAACATGCCGACCAACTTGCTTAGTGGGTTTCAGAACCCGACAAACACAATTTTGCAGACAAAAGGAGAATATTCTCTGTTTAATGAAAAGAAAACAGTTTCTTATAAAACCCTCGCTCAAAACAAAATTTTTACTATTTTTGCCCCACCATCCATAACTCATAATTCATAATTATTTTGTCCGACCTTGCCATTAAAATAGAAAACCTTTCCAAACAGTACCGCCTCGGGCAAATAGGTACCGGAACACTCAGCCACGACCTCAACCGATGGTTTGCAAAAATTCGCGGCAAGGAAGACCCGACACTTAAAATCGGACAAACCAACCGTCTCGATACCGGGGACGGCGAATATGTACGAACTCTCAAAGACACCGTTTTTAAAAAGGGAAAAATTATTATGATGTTTTTTATTTAAATTTTCGTCGTAAATTTGCATTAAAAAACCGACCATGAATAAAACTATTGATATCAACATGCTGAAAGAAAATCCGCAACTTTTCTTTTCCAAATTAGATAAGGATGCTGAAAAGGAATTTACTAATTTATTGGAATTCATTATTTTTAAATATGACATTAAAATTACTTCCGTGTCCGAAAAATCCAAAAACGAAAAACCATTAAAAAAAATACCTAATTTTATCAACAATCCCATTCAATGTATCAATTTTATAACTTATTCTCGGGACGAACTTTATGAAAGATAATATTTTTATTGATACAAATATTCTTGTTTATGGATACATTCTACAGAATAATGACAAACAAAAAAAGATTAAAGAGCTGTTTTCTCTTAACTTAGGAAACACATTTTTTGTAAGTGTACAAGTTATCAACGAATTTTATTCAGTTCTGTTTAAAAATAAAATTGAACACAAAAATATTAAGAACAATATCATTGAAATATCTAAATTATTTAACGTTACTCCGTTAAATTATTCTGACATAAAACTGTGTTTAAAAATAAAAGAAAAATACGGTTTTTCTTATTGGGATAGTTTAATTATTTCTGCTGCATTACAAAATAATTGCTCAATCCTATACACAGAAGACATGCAACATCAACAAATTATTGAGAACAGATTACAAATAATAAATCCGTTCATCCATTAAACAGACACAATTTTACCATAAGACTTCATCGCAGAAACGACAATAAACAAAATTTTTACTATTTTTGCCCCACCATCCATAACTCATAATTCATAATTATTTTGTCCGACCTTGCCATTAAAATAGAAAACCTTTCCAAACAGTACCGCCTCGGGCAAATAGGTACCGGAACACTCAGCCACGACCTCAACCGATGGTTTGCAAAAATTCGCGGCAAGGAAGATCCGACACTTAAAATCGGGCAAACAAACCGCCTCGATACTGTGGACGGCGACTTGGTTTGGGCTCTCAAAGACATTAACTTAGAGGTAAAAAAAGGCGAAATACTCGGAATCATTGGCAAAAACGGAGCAGGAAAATCAACTTTGCTCAAAATACTCTCCCGCGTTACCGGACCAACCACCGGCAGCATAAAAGTAAACGGTCGTATTGCAAGTTTGCTCGAAGTAGGCACCGGCTTTCACCCCGAATTGACAGGTAGAGAAAATATTTTCCTTAACGGGGCAATCCTCGGCATGACTAAACGAGAAATAAAATCCAAATTCGACGAAATTATCGACTTTGCCGGCGTAGCCAAATACGTGGACACACCCGTAAAACGTTACAGCAGCGGAATGTACGTTCGCCTCGCCTTTGCCGTTGCTGCCCATTTAGAACCCGAAATCTTGGTGGTGGACGAAGTGCTTGCAGTGGGCGACGCCGAATTTCAGAAAAAAGCCATCGGAAAAATGCAGGATGTTTCGAGGGAAGGGGGGAGGACTGTGTTGTTTGTGAGTCATAATATGGGGAGTATAAAGGCGTTGTGTAACAAGGGCGTGGTTTTGCAAAACGGAAAACTGATTTTTGAAGGGGGAATAGACGAAACTTTAACTAAATATTTAAATACAAACTCAACTGACCAAAATATTTCAACTATATTCTACAAACAAGATGAGAGTAAAGCGACACAAATAATTAAAGTTGAACTGAAAGATAAAGATAAGAATGTTGTGATTGAATATTTCGCAGAGCAAGAGATTTTTGTAAACATAACCCTTAGAAACGACTATTATCAAGAAAACGCACGTTTGAATTTTTCAATACAAGATAAGTACGATAATTTAATATTTATAAACAGAAGACAGTTGGATTTTATAGGAATTAAAACTTGGACTATTAAAATACCAGGTAATCTATTAATTGCAAATTTATATAAAATCGGTTTGGCATTAGATATTCCTAAAATTAAAATATTAGATTTACCGAGCGACAAAATAAATCTAAACATTATTAATTTAACACAAGAAGAATTTAAGGAAGGCGATAGAGAAAATGGTTATTTTAAAATACCCGTAGAATGGGAGATATAAAGAAACGAATATTATTACTTTCTACAAGCGACACAAACGGAGCTGCTGAATATATTTTTAAGGTTGCACAATTATTTGTGGATAAGGGTCATATAGTAGCAATGTTAGTTAAACACAAAACACAACATGATAATATTGTCATTCAATATCAGCCAATTAATAATATAAAAAGAAGTTTACTTATTCGTATTTGGATTAAACTAAAAAATTACTTCCAGCCGCCAAAAAAAAATAATATTTCGTTCGATTCTAATTTTTATTTTTTTAGTAAAGACGAAACAAGTGTCAATATCTCTGTTGATCAAGTTATAAAACAAATTGGATTTATACCTGAATATATTTTTAGCGGAATAACATATGGCTTTATGAATTCTACTGATTTATTGTATATTCAACAATTTTCAAAGGCTGCTGTATATAACATTACGGTGGACATGAATCATTTTACCGGCGGTTGTCATTATGCATGGGATTGTAAAGGATACATTACCGGTTGCGATGAAAATTGTCCTGCTATAATAAATAAAGACAAAAAAAAGCTGGCACAAATCAATTTTGAAACTAAATACAAAAATGCAAAATTAGGCAATTTTAAGATTTTAACCGGTTCGGGTTGGACTATACAACAAGCCTCTTTATCTAAAATCTATAAAAATCAAACTACAATATTTAATATAAACAGCTTAATTGATACAAAGATTATGCATAACAGAAATAGGACTTATGCTAAAGATATTTTTAATTTAGACAAAAATAAGTTCTATATGCTAATGGGGTGCCAAAATGCTATTGAAAAAAGAAAGGGTTTTGAATATTTAATAGACGCATTAAATATTCTTAATAAAAACATTACTGATGAGCAAAGAGATACAATAGAAGTATTAATAGTTTCAACAAAAATTTCAAATTCTTTTAACGATATACCCTTTCAAAAAAAACATATCAACTACATTAAAGACTACCGTTTGTTATCACTATTATATCAAGCGTCTGATGTTTTTATAAATACTTCAATAGAAGATTCCGGACCGATGATGGTAACGGAAGCCTTGGCATGCGGAACACCCGTCGTTGGTTTTGATATGGGGATTGTAAACAATATGGTTATTAATAATTATAATGGATATAAAGCAAAATTAAAAGATTCGCATGATTTGGCATTTGGGATAAAATTGATTTTTGAATTATCGAAAGAAGCATACAACAAATACTCAGACAATTCTGTAAAACAAGTTGTCGATTTTTCTTCATTTGAATATGCAAATAAAGTTTTCAATGAAATTTTTTAATAAATACTTGGAGTTATTAATTATCCCAAACCTATAGCAGTAAACTGTGTAGTCTATATTAAAACCGATTTTGTTTTATGAAGCAAATTAATAGATTAGATTGGGATTCGGATTTTTTCGGGAAGAGAATCGGGCGAGTTTTATTAGAAAATCAAACTCATTTCGATACACGTAGTTTTATAGTTGAAGCGAAGCAAAATTTCGATCTTGTTTATATTTACAGCAATAAAAATATGCTTTCTCATGAAACAATCCGACTTGCTAATTTGGATTTAGTAGACATAATGATAACGATGTCAATGCCTTTTGATAAAATTACAAACATTAATAAAGAATATAATTTTAAAAATACACTCACTCAGAACGAAATTATTGAATGTTATGACATTGCTGAAAAAACTTCTGTCGTTTCAAGATTTTACAACGAACAACTAATCGGTCCGGAAAAAACCAAAATGCTTTATAGAAAATGGATTGATAACGGATTGAATAAAACTTTTTCAGATGGTTTGTTTTTAATTAAAGAAAAAGACACAACAATTGGAATACATTTAATAAAAGTAGATAAAGAAAATAAAGTTGGCTATTTTACCTTAACCGGCGTAAACCCAAATTACAAGAGATTGGGGATTGGTCGGAAATTATGGAATCAAGCTTTTGGTTTTTTTTCAAATGAAACCGATATTAACACAATAAAAAGTCCATTTTCTTTTAAAAATTCCGACTCTTTCAACTTTCATTTAAAGATGGGATTCAATAAGATAGAAGAGACTAAATATATTTATCACTTTAGAAATAATAAATGATACCCTTTAATAAACCATTCTTAATCGGCAGTGAATTAAAATACATTGAAAAAGCTGTGCAATCAGGTAAAATTTCAGGAAATGGAATCTTTACCAAAATGTCTCAAGATTTTCTTGAACAGAAATACGGTTTTAAAAAGGCTTTACTCACAACATCTTGCACAGATGCATTGGAAATGGCAGCTATACTTGCTGATATTAAAACAGGCGATGAAGTAATAATACCAAGTTATACATTTGTTTCTACTGCATTAGCATTTGTAAGACAAGGTGCTAAAATTATTTTTGCAGATTCTTATTCTGATAATCCAAATATCGATGCCGGTAAAATAGAAGTGTTGATTACGCCTAAAACTAAAGCCATCGTTCCTGTTCACTACGCAGGGGTTGCTTGCGATATGGATAAAATTATGGAAATTGCAGTGCGCCATAATCTTTTGGTAATTGAAGATGCAGCACAAGCAATTGATAGTTTTTATATAGGGGAAAATGGTATTAAAAAAGCCTTAGGTAGCATTGGTCATTTGGCAGCTTTTTCTTTTCACGAAACTAAAAATATAATTTCGGGCGAAGGCGGAATGCTTGCCATTAACGATGAACGTTTTTTAGAAAGAGCCGAAATTATTTGGGAAAAAGGAACTAACCGTGCACAGTTTTTTAGAGGCGAAATAAATAAATATGGTTGGGTTGATATCGGATCAAGTTTTTTACCTTCTGAAATTACTGCGGCTTTCCTTTGGGCACAATTAGAGAATATTGAGATAATTCAAAAGAAAAGAAAAAATCTTTGGGAGTATTATTATAAATGTATTCTTCCTATTGCCGATAAATTAAAAATAATTATGCCACAAATTCCAATATATGCAGTCAACAACGGACACATGTTTTATATCAGGTTTTCTTCATTAGATGAAAGAACTAAAAGCATTGACAAATTAAAAAAACACGATATTTTAGCCGTATTTCATTATATTTCGCTACATTCAAGCACTTATTACACACTAAAACACGACGGCAGGTTACTGCCGAATTCCGACAAATTTACAAACTCTCTATTACGGCTGCCCATGTATTACGAACTGACCATAAATGAAATTGATTCTATTATAAATTGTTTACAAAAATGAATTAAGGTATTGAAAAATCCCTTAAAAAGAATTATTCCACAAGTAGTAATCCGAATATCTAAATCAATTTTTCTTCATGCTCATCAAACTCTCCATAATCACAGTAAACTTCAACAACGCTGCCGGCTTGCAGAAAACCATTGAAAGCGTTGTTAGTCAATATTTTACAGGTATTTTAAAAATAAAATCTGTTTTATGAACATAGAATTTGATATAAACAATTTATCCGAACACCTTTTTTGGGATATAGACAGAAAAAGTTTAGATTTTCAGAAGAACAAAACAACAATTATCGAACGTGTTTTTACGCGAGGCAATTTGCAAGATTTACAGATTGTTATACAATTTTATGGCGTAGAAACGATTAAACAAGAAATCGTTAAAGCCGGATTTTTAGATAAAAAAACATTAAACTTTGCAAGCATATTTTTGAATATCCCTAAAAATGAATTTAAATGCTATACAAAAATACAATCGAAGCAAGTACACTGGAACTTCTAAAAAACTTGCAGAGTTTTAGCTGCATCGAATGCTTTTCAACACTCGACAACAAGTAAATGTTATCGGAAAAAAAGGTATAGATAAAAACAAGCAATTTCTCAATGAACTCTAATACGCCCAAACTCTCCATAATTACAGTAAACCTCAACAATGCTGAAGGTCTGACAAAGACCATCGAAAGTGTTATTTCTCAAACTTTTACGGATTATGAATATATCATCATAGATGGCGGAAGTACTGACGGCAGTGTAGAAATCATAAAACAATACGCCGATAAAATCATCTATTGGGTTTCCGAACCGGATAAAGGCATTTATAACGCCATGAACAAAGGCATTAAGGTTGCAAAGGGGGAGTATTGTCAGTTTTTGAACTCGGGGGATTGGTTGGTTGATGAAGGAGTCCTGAGGGCAATTTTCGAAACTTATCAAAATAAGGATTTAATGTATTGTAATGTACGCACACATGCTAAGAATTGGAAATTTCCGGCTAAACTTTCATTAACATTCTTTCTGACAAGTAATATCGGGCACCCATCAACGTATTTAAAATCAGATTTACTTAAAAACACCCTTTACGACGAAAACTACAAGATACTATCTGATTATGATTTCTTTATAAAAAAAATCATAATCGAAAAATGCACATATGAATACCTTGATATAAACTGTGTCTATTTTGATTTGAATGGTGTAAGCCAAACACAATTACTTAATAAAGAAAATGAAAGACAAAAAATAATATCAAAGTACTTCCCTGAGGAACTTGATTTTTATTTGACTTATAAAAAAAATCTTTCAGAGCTTTTAATATACAGGAATTCAAGGCTTATCCAGCGATACAGCAAGTTTCTTAAAAGTAAGTTTTATCGGAACTTTTTTAATATTAAATGAATTTACAAGACTACAAAAACTTCAAATTCAATATACCCGGCTCATTTACCGAACTTAATTTCCCGGATAATTTCGAATTATTTTTCGATAATGAGTTTCTTATAGATAGGCGAACGGGCAAGCTCATGGAAATGGATGCATACGGTCTGTTTCACGCCTTGCTTTTTTTTCAATCTGTATATAATTCTGACATAAAGTATTTCTTAAAAAAATTAACTTTATCAATTCAAAAAAGACTATCGGAAAATGATGATTATTTTATACACGATAGTTGGGGGAAAAATGAAACTCATTTAAGGTTTACTGCAACATTAATTCAGCTTATTGTGGCACTTAGAAAGGAAGGTGTCTTTTTCAGCGATGACCTTATTCAAAAACTCATTATTTACCATTTTAGTTTTAAGGAAGATCTTACAATGGGAAAATGGTTTTTTCATGATTCACAAGAAAGATCGTTCCTGCCTTATCATGATTATCATTTTACACAAAGTATAATAGGCGAATCTGAGAATAACATGTTAATTTTCAACACCCATCTCCACACTCTTAACACCTATTTAGTACTTAAAGATTGCTCTGGTTACGAAGAATTAATAAGAAAATTAAAATTTGATTTTGAAGAAGGAGTTGAATGTCTTCATTTCTTTATCAACCAAAAGGTGAATTTTTATTTTAAATATATTGACCCTTTATTTCGCATTCTGTTGTTTATGAATGAAAGAAAAAGGAAATATAAACACATTAATTGGATATTTGAAAAGTATTTATACAAAATACGACTAAAAGAAAAATACAAAAGTCCATTTATTTTTCACAACGATGGTTATACCGAAAGAGAAGTTAAATTGTCCGGTACCAATTATCATTACCATTTAATCAACTTAAATGATCTAACAAAATATTGTATATTAAGTTTGAAACAACCAAATTTGAGTGATGAAAAAATGATCACCAAAATAAAGGGAATAATAAAAAAAGGATTAACATACATACAAAAAAATAAGGCATACCAATACTTAATGTTTCATAATTTCAATGCACATTCGCTTGAGTTTTGCGAAGTTGTCGCTTTATCAATGCAATTAGATTTTGATAATACAAAGCTGATTCCGTTATATTGTAAAATTAGAAAAAAATATCCGGCAACCCCTTTATTAAAAGGCTTTGATAAAATATATCTCCCCGATATAAATATTAACAAAATTATTGAAATACAGAGAGAGAATACAGTAAATGAAATTGACACATTTCCGATTTCAAAAACAAAACTCGTTACTATTAACATAAATACAGGTGTAATGAATTTTAAAGATTTTAATAATTGCCTATAATGAAAGTATTATTTTACACAGAAACAGCATTTGCGATATCCGAAACTTTTATATTCAATCAAATATATAAAACCGACAAATTTGAACCTGTTATATTGTGTGAAAAAACACAAAATGAAGGTGTTTATGATTTTAGTAAGTTTGAAGTTTTTAAAATAAATACGATTCCAGTATCTTTTATTGATCGTATTTTCAGTTATATAAAACGCAATATACAAAGAACCGGAAAATATAGTTTCCCTGCCTCTTCCAGAAATCAAATTGAAAAAATCATACTTAATGAAAGTATAGATATAATACATTGTAACTATGGTAATAATGCATTAAAGTTTTTAAATATTGCTAAAAAGTTCACAATTCCTCTTATCTGTCATTTCCACGGGTATGATGCCTCGCAGTTATTGAAAGAAACGGAATACTGCAAACACCTTAGAAAACTGTTTCACAGCATATCTGCTACAATTACAGTATCTAAGGACATGACAGCCAGATTAACAAATTACGGCTTAGACCTTACTAAAAATGTTTTAATACCTTACGGAACAAATATTACCCTTTTTGACAATAATATAGCAAAAGATGAAACCATAATCAGATTACTGCATGCAGGAAGGATCGCGAATAAGAAGGGAGTTCCTGATTTAATAAGAGTCTTCGGAAATTTAGTAATCTCCGGTAATCTTAAAAATATCAGACTGGATATTATCGGGGACGGTGATGAAAGAGAAATTTCAGAGAATCTTGTGAAGGAGTTGAATTTGGAGAAATACATAGTTTTTTGGGGAAAACAACCTCACAATCAAGTTATTGATGCGATAAAACAAGCAAATATATTTATCTTAAACAGCAGAGTTGGTATAAATGGAGATATGGAAGGTTATCCCAACACAATTATCGAAGCAATGGCTGCAGGATGTGCAGTAGTTTCTACTAACCATGCCGGAATTCCGGATGCAGTCGAAAATGATATTACCGGCTTATTAGTAGATGAGAAAGACAATGTTGCATTGGAAAATGCAATTAAAAGATTATGTACAGATGACCGGTTAAGGCAAAATATATCAGTAGCAGCTCGTGTAAAAGCTATTGATAACTTCGGGATTGATAAAATGAGAAAAGCCTATTTAGATTTATATACAAACCTTTACAAATCTTAATAAAAATATGGTTTCAATCATTATCCCTCTGTTCAATTCCGAAAAATACATTTCCGAGACAATAGAGTCGTGTTTAAATCAGACATATAAAAATATCGAAATAATAATTATTGACGACGGCTCGACCGATGAATCAGCAAAAATTGCAGGGAATTTTATAAAACACGACAGTCGAGTGAGTATAAAGTATAGAGAAACACAACCCAAGGGAGCTTCTGCGTGCCGAAATATCGGAATTTCAGAGGCAAATGGGGAATATGTTATTTTTTTAGATTCCGATGATTTGCTTGCTCCGAAGTGCGTTGATGAAAGAGTAGCATACATGGAAACCAATTCGCAATTGGATTTTGCCGTGTTCAAAATGGAAATATTCCGCAAAACGCCCGGCGATACTGGTACGTTAGTAAATAAATATTGCCAAAACAACGAATATTTAGAAATGTTTTTAAAATATGACTTATCTTGGGCTATAACTTGCCCAATCTGGCGATCCTCGTTTCTGAAAAATAATAATATACGATTTGACGAAAGATACCAACGCCTGCAAGATCCTGAATTTCATACAAAAATATTATTAAAATACAAACCGTCATTTGACGTATTTAATGATACCAAGCCGGATTGTTTCTATCGCTTAACCCCAAATGAAATTAAATACAAAAAAGAAGCATTGGATAAAATGATTAACGGTCTTTTTCTATATGTCTCCGATGTGAGAAAGCTAAATTCAACCGAACATCTGCAAACATTTTTTTATAATACAATGCACGCCATTTTATTTTTCTATAAACTTAAAACATTTAAACCGGTTAAAGAATATTACCGTATTTTTAAGAAAAATGAGAAAGAAATTTCCGGTTTTACGATATTTTTGTTTTACCTTTTTAACAAGTTTGGTTTTACCTTTAAAAAAGGTTTTGGAATAACACGTTTGTGGGAAAATATTGTAAAATAATACAGATGAAAATCTCAATCATAATCCCCTCTTACAACACGTCCCATTATCTGCCCGATGCTCTTGATTATGTTTTAAAAAAGTCATTTACAGATTATGAAACCCGGAATGAAGAATTGTATATCAGTCTTTTATAATTTACCCGCAAAAGTTTAGTCAGTACAACGAAATTTTTGCTAAAACTTTCGTTAAATTGGCGAAACTTTTGTAGCTTTACGCCATGAAAGATATTATAAAAAATATAATCATTAATTTTCAGACCGATAACTTGAAAAATAGTTATAACAGGCAATTAGATTTGCCGATAAATACCGGTATTATTGTTACTGTAATAGGTGTGAGAAGGAGCGGGAAAACATTTTTACTTTATCAAACAATTAAAAAACTTTTAAAAAATGAAATCCCTAAAAATCAAATTCTTTACATAAATTTTGAAGACGAACGCTTAAATTTAAAACAATCCGATTTAGACTTGATTTTACAAGCATTTATGGAATTATTTCCGCAAAATAAACTTGATAATTGTTATTTTTTTTTCGATGAAATTCAAAATGTTCCCGGTTGGGAAAAATTTGTCAGACGTATTTTCGATACCGTAACGACCAATATTTTTATAACCGGCTCTAATTCAAAGTTATTAAGTACCGAAATTGCAACCGAATTGCGAGGCAGAACTATCAGTTATACACTTTACCCTCTCAGTTTTAGTGAGTTTCTATCTTTTCACGATACAAAAGCAGAATATTACGGTACAAAACAAAAAATTGAAATATTATCACTTTTTGACAAGTTTCTTTTCTACGGAGGTTTTCCCGAAATTTGCAAATTAGATAATGAGCTTAAAACCCGAAAATTACAAGATTATTTTAATACAATAATATATAAAGATTTAATTGAAAGATATAATATTTCGCACCCCGCTATTTTAAAATTTTTTATCAAAAAAATATTAAAGCAAGTTACTAAGCCTATTTCAGTTAACAAAATTCATAACGACATTAAATCAATAGGTTATAAAATAAGTAACAATGTTTTGTACGAATATTTAGACTTTATTCAATCAACTTTTACAGCACTTGTAATCAATAAATTTGATTTTTCCGAAATAAAACAAGTAAAAAGCGAAAAAAAAGCATATTCAGTAGATAACGGAATTTTAACAGCCTTAGATTATTCGTTCTCCGAAAACAAAGGAAAACTTTTAGAGAATTTAATAGCCTTAGAAATACTAAAGCAAAACAAAGAAATCAGCTATTTTAAAAACATAGTGGAATGTGATTTTATTATCCAAGAAAAAAACAAATTTTTGCCTGTACAAGTGAGCTATTCTATTCAAAACTCCGATACTAAGCAACGAGAAATAAAAGGTTTGGTAACTGCATGTGAGTATTTACAAACAAAAAAAGCAGTCATTGTTACCTACGATGAGCAAGCATACGAAAAAATTAACGACATCGAAATATCAATAATTCCGGCTTATAAATTTATACTTGATAAGATATTAATATAATAACAAGCGTTAAAGTCATGAATCGTTTCATTGCAAATAAAAATTATAACGACTATTGAAAAAAATACAAATGTTTCAGAGTATAATCGTGCGAGAGATAGGTTCTTATGCTTATTTCGTGAAAGCTACGCTGTATCGGCGAAGTTTTGCTGTAAGTTTTGTTAAATCGACATTTTTTTAATTGATGAAAGTAAAATTGAATATTATAATTTAAAAATTACGAAAAATATCTTTTTTAGAAGCTGATTAAAAAAAATGAAAAACTCAATCATAATACCCACCTTCAACACTGCTCACTACCTACCGGATGCAATAGATTCTGTTTTGAAATCAACAATGTCTGAATATGAAATTATTATAATAGACGATGAATCAACCGACAACACAAAAGAAATCGTAATACCCTATCTCGAAAAATATTCGTCAATAAAATACATCTATCAAAAAAACAAAGGCTTAGCCGGTGCCCGAAACACCGGAATAGAAAACAGTTCCGGAGAATATTTGGTTTTTTTGGATTCAGATGATATAATTTTGCCCGATAAACTTCAAATACAATCCGCTTATTTGGATTCGCATCCTGAAATTGATGTATGTTACTCAAAATCAATCAATTTTATTGAAAATGATATTCAAAATACATTTCCTGCAGAGTTTCCTGTTTTCGAAGGTGATGTATTGCAAAATCTGTGGTTTGGGAACTTTCTGCACGTCAATTCCGTAATGGTGAGGCGTGAAAAAGTGAATGCTGTCGGTAATTTTAACCCTACATACCGTGAGTTGGAAGATTGGGATTTATGGCTTCGAATGGCTTTATCCGGTTCTCGATTTGCCCATATTCCGGAAACATTGTCGATGGTTAGAGTACGGAAAACAAGCATGACAGTAAACCAAGCAAAAATGGACAATGCAATGGTTAAAGCATTAGTCAATATCTACACATTATTGCAAAAATCCGCAATTTATAACGAACAAAAGAAAAACTATTTTTACGCACTCGGTTTGTTTATGATAAAAGCAAAGTCGGCAAATTTTTTTATGGAAATGAATAAAGGACTGTCAAGCACCGGCATTAGTTTTTTTTCAGTATATTTAAAATTGATACTGAAAAAAGCAGTAAATCCCTTTTTAAAAAATCAAAATACGACAACAAAAAAATTAGAAGAAATTTGGAATGAACACTAATATATCCGTTTCCGTAATCACAGTAACATACAACTGTGCCGATTTGATAGAAAAAAACATAGAATCTGTTGCAAAATACGGACAACACTGCGAGCACATTATTGTGGACAACAATTCCAAAGACGGCACACAGGAACTTTTGAACAAACATATAGAAAAGTTGAAATTGATTTTGAACAACAAAAATCAGGGTTTCACAAAAGCAAATAATCAAGGCATTGAAATTGCAAATGGAAAATACATTTTTTTACTTAACCCCGATGCCGCGATAACCGAAAACACGATACAAAATCTCGTTTCCGCCTTCGAAAGTTCCGAACAAATCGGAGCAGTTGCACCCGTTCTGTTAAATCCGGACGGTTCGATTCAAAATTATACACGCACATTTCCAAAACCTTTTGCTTTGTTTGTCGAAAGTTTCGTACCGAAAAAGTATTGGAACAAATTTGAATCTTATCGAAAATACACATGTTTCGGAATGGATTTCAATGAAAATCAGCCCGTTGAACAACCTGCCGGTGCCGCGATTTTGTTTGAAAACAATAGAAAACTCGACGAAACCTATTTTATTTATGTATCTGATGTCGATTTATGCAAATCTATTGTAACAGAAAGCAAACGTATTATCCAAACTCCGACAGCTACGGTTATTCACAATCAATCCAAAGGCGGAACAGGTACGGCAAACTTGGTCGTTAGAATGTATTTAGATTTAGACAATTCTTTCGGCATGCGCTATTTCTTTGGAAAATTTAAGCAAAAAAAAGATTTGGTTTTATACAATGCATTGTTTTTCTTTGGTCTGCTTTTTACCGCAATTATTTCAATCTTTTCCGATAAGCGAAGGGTAAAATTCCAACGCTTTGTCGGCTTTCTGAAATCAAAAAATTTTAGGCATTTTGAACTCTAAACAAAAATATGAAATCGTAACCATTGTTGTACATTACAACGAGCCGGGATATTGTGCTAACATTGTCCGCGATTTATTAAAACTTAAAACTGCCCAAAACCGTATCGTTGTTGCAGACAATTACTCCGCAGATGTTCAATACAATCAATTACTGAAACTTTCGGAAGGATTTGACATTGATATTATCCGGAATACCGTAAACAATGGATTCGGTGCCGGCGTAAACTTCGGTGCGGCTCATGCCCGTATATATTCCCCAAAATTTATTCATGTTATCAATACAGATACTCAAATTATAAACTTCGATTATTTAGAATCATTAAAAAACGATCTGTTAAAGTATAACAAAACAGCACTTGTCGGACCAACTGTATTGAAACCTGACGGAACAGTTCAAAATACAATAATGCCATTACCTACTTTTGCCAATATACTCAATTTCAAAAACAAATATGCACAACTGTCCATTTTCAGCGAGAATATAGAATCAATTACAGTAGAAGTAATAAATGGCGTGTGCTTTTTAATAAATGCTGATGATTTTTATGCTGTTTCAGGTTTCGATGAAGATTATTTTATGTATGTTGAAGAACAAGACTTAGCATACAAATTGAAAAAGTCAGGGAAAAGCCTTCGCTATGTATCTGTTAAATCAATAATTCATTTTGGGGCATCAGTTTCTGAGAAAAAAATAATTGATTGGAGATATATCTATACAAGACGAAACTTAGTTTTGTTTCTGCTTAAACGTAAAAAGTTTTTACAAGCAATGCTTGTTGCATCAATGTTTTCGGTGAGCACAATTATTAAAAAATATCTGAAAAAATACTCTTCCGACTATCATTTAATTAAAGTTGTTATACCGGCATTCTTTCAGCCCAAAAGCTTCGGAAAATAAGAATATCCAATTAAATAGTGAAAATTATTCCGATTTCAGAATTATAACTCCCGAAATAATTTCTAAAATACGCTTTAAATCAATACTCTCTAAGTATGAACGATTACAAAAAATATTACGAAAAATAACTTTACCTCCTGCAAAACAGTATTTTAACGATATTGGGCAGTTTCCTTACGTCATTTCATCTCATCCTACTCTTACAACCTCGTTCGTTATCAGCTTTTCCGCAAACAAAGTATCTTGCGAACAAACCGATAATTTTTACATTTCTGTAAATAATATCTCGATATTTTTAACAATTTTGTAAAAATTATCGAATTATGAAACAGCGAGAATTTTATTTGCAAAAAAAACAGTAGGCTCTTAACACAATCCTATCGATGTGTTTATCGAAAAATTGTAGCCGTAGTTGCCACATTCAAAGCACTTTCGCATCAATTTTGCACTTAGGTTCGTTAGAGGTACCAAAGTATCAAGTTGGCACAAAAGCCGGTAATTATTGGCTAAATGTGTCACAGTCCTTTTTATTTGAATGGATTTAGAATTGTCAATTTATCATCAATTTTCTGTGTATGTTGCATATCTTCCGAATAAAGTATTTTACAATCATTTTGCAATGCTGTTGAGATTATCAAACTGTCGTAATACGAATAGCCGTATTTTTGTTTTAATCGCAATGCATCAATAATCGTTGCGATATTCAGTATAACAACATTGAACATTTTTGTATATTCGTTTAATGCAAATTCAATTTCATCTGGTTTCAATAAAGATTTTTTGAAACAACTATTATTGAATTCGTTTAAAACCTGAATTGAAATGTAACTATACTCACATTCAGCAAGTTTAGTTAATATTATATCTCGTTTTTCGGTTTTATCAGTTGCGAAATAAACCAAAATATTTGTATCAATAAATACATTATCTTTCATTTGCTATATCTCTGTCAAATTTAAAATCAACAGGCAAACCATGTCTTATGGGATTTAAATGTTCATCAAGTTCTTTCCAATTTGTTTTTTTAAGTCCAAAATTTTGTTTGTATTTTAGAAAAATTGAGCTTATTTCGGCTGTTCCCAATTTGTACAGTTGCTCGTTCAGAACAATTAAACGAATGTAATTCTCAAAAAGTTCGTTTATGGATACACCTTTTTCTTTTGCATAATAATTTGCAAGTTCGGCTGCTTGATTATCAATATTCAATGTCAATTGTGTTTGCATAAATATCTTAATTTTTCTGCTAATTTACGACTATTTTTTAATATCCGAATTGAAAACTTATAAAAACTTGCGAAACATTATCTACAACAGTTTCAACGACATCTCGATAAGAGTTGATAACGGACAAATTTTCGAAAATTTCGTCTATCTGCAATTATTACAAAACCGTAAGCAAAATCAAATATTTTATTAAAAAACAAAAGACGCTGTTGAAATTGATTTTATAATTTCAAACTATAATAATAATAGGTTAATTCCCGTAGAAGTGAAATATAAAGACTTCAAAAATCACAACAAAATAAGAGCAATAACTGAGTTTTCTAAGGATAAGGAAATCGAAAAAAGTTACATCATCAATAAAAATCTGATTGAATCTCATGATAATCAATCCTATATCCAACCGTATATTCTCAGATTATAGAACATGAAAAAAAATCCCCATCACCGGCGGTGCAGGGTTTATCGGCTCGGCAGTGATTAAACACAAGACAATACATTAAGATGGTGTCATAAAAGTCAGATGGTAAAAAAATACACGCAATATTTTTGGTTACAACTGAAAATATTGTAATTTTGACAAAATTGTAAGCTGTGTCTGATAAAATTGCGATTCTTCAAAAATACAATCTGTGGAATAAAAGAAATCCGGACGCAGGATTTCTCAGGAAAGAATATTTGCTTAAAATTGGCGATTTTATATCAAACAAACTCATTAAAGTGCTTGTCGGACAGCGCAGAACCGGTAAAAGCTATTTGATGAGGCAAATTATCCTAAGCCTGATTGGCAAAGGTACAGCTCCTCATAATATTTTATACATCAACAAAGAATTTACAGATTTTGACTTCATTCAATCGCATACGGATTTATCGCAGTTAGTCGAAATGTATATTTCCGAAATCAAACCCGAAGGGAAAATTTACCTTTTTTTTGATGAAATACAGACTGTTACTTCGTGGGAAAAAACAATCAATTCATATTCGCAGGATTACACACGCGAGTTTGAAATTTTCATAACCGGATCGAATTCTGAACTGTTGTCCGGAGAGTTATCTACATATTTATCGGGTCGATATGTGCAATTTCAAATTTTCCCTTTTTCATACAACGAATACATTTCTTTCTTAAAACTTGAAAATTCGAAGCAAAGTTTTTTACAATATTTGAACACGGGAGGCTTGCCCGAATTGTTTAACCTGCCTAACGAAGAAACCAAAAGGCATTACATTTCAGCGGTTAAAGATACGATACTCCTTCGCGATATTATTCAACGCTACCAAATTAAAGATGCAAAATTATTGGAAGATATTTTTTCTTTTCTTATCAACAATGCATCTAATCCGTTATCAATCAATAATATTGTAAACTATTTTAAAAGTAAAAACAGGCGAACAAATTACGAAACCCTTGCAAATTATATCAATTATTTGAAAAGCAGTTTTCTTATTTATCAAGTCGAAAAATATAATATTTACGGAAAAGAAACCCTTGCCGGAACATACAAATATTATATCAACGATTTGGCGTATCACAATTATTTGTATTCCGGCTTTGCTTATGGCATAGGCTATAAATTGGAAAATATCGTTTACCTGCAACTACTCCAAGCCGGCTTTAATGTTTACGTCGGATATCTTCGCAATAAAGAAGTTGATTTTGTTGCAGTTAAAAACACCCAAACAATATACGTTCAAGTTGCTTACCTAATGTCCGAAGAGATAACAATAAACAGAGAATACTCCTCATTGGAGGCAATACATGATAATTATCCGAAAATAATTGTAAGTTTGGATGATTTTATTTTTAATGAAAAAGGCGGTATAAAACACATTCAGGCATGGAAACTGAGTGATTTTTTGATTCAAATAAACAAAAATTATTAATACGCATGCAAAAAGTTATCATCACCGGCGGAGCCGGCTTTATCGGTTCGGCAGTGATTAAACATCTGCAAGAGTTTGGTTACGAAATATTGTGCAATTGATATTGTTTATTTTTATAATTTTACCGAATAATAACAAAAAACAGAAGTGAACACAAACCAAATCTACGATCTGATCAAACAATCCGAAAATTCATCTTTGGAATTTAAAAGTGCCGATGTAAAACCCGAATCCTTGGCAAAAGAAATTGTGGCATTTTCAAATCTTTCGGGTGGCGTAATACTTATCGGCGTTGAGGATAACGGAGATATTTCGGGACTTCCCGGGTCAAAAAACTACGAAGAATGGTGCATGAATATTGCCCGAAACAACGTGAATCCCCCCGCAGAAATAAAATATCAAAAAATCGAAATCGAAAATAAAACCATCGGTATCGTTGAAATACCAAAAGGAAAAGACAAACCGTATCAGGCAAATGATTCAAAATTTTATATCCGTGTCGGCTCAACCAACCGCACGGCAAGCATCAATGAACTCATGCGATTGTTTCAACAAAGCGGGGTTTATCATTTCGATGCCACAGCCGTTGACCACAGCACGGTTAAAAATCTTAACTTTCAAAAACTTTCGTCATATTTCTCCGCTTACAATCTAAATTTCGACATTCTGACGGAAGATGAAAAAACTGTTTTACTGCAAAATACAGATATTTTATCAGCAGAAGGCAATTTAACAGTCGCCGGACTGCTGATATTCGGAATCAATCCACAAAAATTTTTGCTGAATTCATCCGTTTCATTTGCCCATTTTGCGGGCAACGAAATAAATTCGGAACTGATAGATAAGCAAAACATTGAAGGGAATCTTGATTATCAAATAAACACGACAACAGCAATCATCAAGAACAACATAATGCAATCGTCCGACATTATCGGAAACAAGCGTGTGAACAAAGAAAACCTATATCCTGACAAAGTTTTCAGAGAACTTATTGTAAATGCCAGTTGCCACAGAAATTACTCAATTTTCGGCTCAAAAATAAGAGTATTCCTTTTTCAAAACCGATTGGAAGTCATCAGCCCCGGAAAATTGCCCAATACCGTTTCGCCCGATAAACTGAAATACGGCGTATCTTATGCCGTAAATCCGGTCATCGTAAAATTTATGGAAAACCTCAATTTTATCGACAAGTTGGGAAGAGGATTACCCATGGTTTACTCCGAAGCCCTGTCAAGACATAAAACAGTCTTATTTGAAGAATTCGGCGAAGAATTTAAAGTAACACTTTTTATATAACAGTATGCAAAAAATTCTCATCACCGCCTGAGCCGGATTTATCGGTTCGGCAGTGATTAAACATCTTCAATAGTTTGGTTACGAGACATTTGCAATAGACTATTCGCCGGAAGTTATAAAACATTTATAAGAGTTTAGTTACGAAATATTAATGATCCATCAATTATTATTGCCATTTTTGCATTATTCTATTTCCAAAAATAGGTATATTTGCATATAAACAGAAATACGATGGATAAGCAAAAAGAAGAGATCTACCGCCTCCTGATGTGGGATTACGACATCACACCCGAAGAAATTGATAAACTAATTAAAGGAGAAACAGACCATGCCGGGCATTACGACCTCAAAGCACTTTTCCGAAAGATGTTGGAATCTCTCCCTTGGTTTACAATACTTAAAATATTTGATACAGAAACCATAAAAAATCTTTTGAATGATACTCTCCTAAGCAAATTAAGAACAGATTCATTAAAGGAAAAATATTCTTATGTTAAAACACGATTACAAGAAATTATACCTGCTGCAAGATAAGTTTTTGAAATTTTGGAAAACCGCCGACATGCCCTTTTACCTCACCGGCGAAACGGCTTTGGGTCGATATTATCTCAATCACCGATACAGTGAAGACCTTGATTTTTTTGTCAATAACAGAAACGATTATAAGCAACTGATAGAACATTTTTCGGAGAAATTATACAAAAACTTTCCGGTAGAAAAACAAAATACCTTGATTTATGAAGGATATTCTCGCTTTTATATCCGAGAAAACGACACTTTTTTAAAACTCGAATTTGTAAATGACGTTAATTACCATGCCGGCAATTTAAATGAAGTCTATTTCGGAAAAATAGATACACCGTTAAATATTCTTTCAAATAAATTAACTGCAATCCTCAACCGGGATGAACCCAAGGATATTTTTGATATCATACATATTTCGTTAAACTACAAGTTCAATTGGTCCGACATTTTCTTTTCGGCCAAAGAAAAAGCAATGATTAACGAAATTGATGTCGAACAAAGAATAAACAACTTCCCGACTGAACTTTTTGAGCGCGTGTCATGGTTTACCGAAACACAAGATTTTAATTATCTGCAAAATTGCATCAAAACCATTGCAAATGATTTTATTATCGGCACAGATAACTCCCTGTCAAAAACAAATATCCTTATCGAAAACGCCCAAGTTGATTATAACCAATAATTATTTCAAATTTTGTAACCAAAAACAATATGAAACGTCCATGATTTTGGCAAATCACAAAACGGCGAAGCCCTCACGAACACAAAAAATAATAAAAAAAATGAGTAACGGCATGATTATTCGATAAAAGTAAAAATACGCTGCAAAGCCCGCTAAATGTGGACTTCCATGTAGCCAAAATAAAATATAAACACATGAAAAAAATCCTCATCACCGGCGGTGCCGGATTCATCGGCTCGGCTATCATAAAACATCTGTAATAGTTTGGTTAAGAGATATTTTATATAGGCATAAATGTTCAATTCTCTAAATACAAATAATGAAACTCTCTTTCCTAACTGACGGTATCTTTCCTTTGAGTATTGGAGGAATGCAAAAGCATTCATACAATTTGGTAAAACATTTGGCACAACTCGGCATTCAGATTGATTTATACTATTTTATACCTCCAAACAAAGAAAATATCCTTAGACTTAATTACATAAATAATATTTATTTTTGCAGAAAACACTGATTATGGA
>DYMH01000227.1 GCA_020721645.1 Draconibacterium orientale | reverse complement strand
GAACAACTGAAAAAACAGTTACTGAATGGGCGAAACTAATTGTTCCAATTACAACTGACGTTAAAATAAGTTGGAACGGTGCCACTGCCGAAACTTCTCAAAAAGTAATGTTGAAAATCAACTTTAAAGAAGCCGTTAAAAACGTAAAAGAGTTTATTCGTATTCGTGATGAACACTATGAAAATACAGGTTTTTACTGCCGAGTTACTTTCCAACTTACATTTATGCAAAACAATATGCACGAATTGGCAGATATTGTCAAGTTAGCTGGTCAACTTGGAGTTGATAGAGTAAAAGGACATCATCTTTGGGCGCATTTTGATGAAATCAAGCATTTATCAATGAAAGCAACGCCCGAAAGTATTTTGCAATGGAATGATTATGTAAAAGACGCTCACGAAGCACAAGAAATATATCGCAAACCCAATGGAGACAAAGTGATATTAGAAAACATCATTCCGTTGCAGAATAACGAAAACAAAGAAATCCCGGAAAGCTACGAATGTCCGTTTTTGGAAAAAGAACTTTGGGTATCTGCCACAGGCAAAATTTCGCCTTGTTGTGCTCCTGATGAACTAAGAAATTCGCTTGGTGATTTCGGGAATATAGAGAATACAAGCATTGAAGAAGTGTTGCAAAGCGACATCTACCAAAACCTTGTGAAAAATTACAAGAAAATTGATTTGTGTAAAACCTGCAATATGCGTAAACCAAACTAAATGAATGTAAACGAAAAAATATCGCTTTTGCTTCGCCACGCTGACAGAGATGACATTCCGCAAGGTTCTTTCGGAAATGAAATCTTATTGAACGAAAAAGGAAAACAAAACGCTCAAAGTTTTGGCGAAAAATTGGCAGAAAGAAAAATCAATAGAATTTTTACAAGCCCTGTTGGACGGTGTGTTCAGACGGCTGAATTTATGACCAAAGGTTATGGACGTTCAATAGAAATCATTGAAACAACTGCGTTAGGTGCACCCGGGCTTCACATAACAGACGAAAAAATTGCAGGGAAATTTTTTGTTCAACACGGTTTTGACGAAATGTATAAACGATTTTTGCATGGCATAGAAATACCTGGTGTTCCAAACATTAACGAATTAAATAATAGAATAACAAAATTCATTAATGAAAACTCAACCGAAAACGGAACAACAATTTTCATCACCCACGATATGTTGATTGCATTTTATCATTTTAGCATAAACCAGAAAGTTTACACAAAAGACAATTGGATAAACTATATGACGGGGTTAACTTTTATAAATGGAAGAATTTATGAGAGATAAACTCAAATCATTTTTTACGGAACATTGGAAATATATGGCTGTTAGCACAGCTTGTAAACTCAACTTGTTTGACAACTTACAAGAACAAAAGACGGCAAAGCAATTAGCAACGGAACTTTCTTTGAATGAAGAAAAATTATTGTTGCTTTTAAACGCTTTACACAATGCCGATTTTTTGGGTAAAAATGATGATTTTTTCAAAGTTAATTCTTTGTCGGAACTTCTCACAGAAAACAATCCAGAAAGTTTGAAATACGCTTGTTTGAATTGGAGTTCGGAACATTTGAACGCTTGGCAGAATTTGGATTTTTCAATTAAGACAGGCAATAGTTCGTTTGAAAATATTTACAAGAAACCGTTTTTTGATTTTCTAAACGAAAATCCGGATAAACTTCACGCTTACCACAAAGCAATGTATCAATACGCAAAAGATGATTATAAAACATTGCCTAATGTGATTGATTTCAGCAACCACAAATCTGTAATGGACGTTGGCGGTGGTTATGGTGCAGTTTTAGAGAACATCAAAGCAAAATATCCAATCGTTGAATGTATCTTGTTTGACTTGCCCAAAGTCATTGAGAAAGTAACTATTCCATATATACAGAAAATAAGCGGGAATTTCTTTGAGAAAATTCCGAGTCAATCGGAAGCCATTGTTTTATCGAGGGTTTTGCACGATTGGAATGATGAAAAAGCAAACAACATTTTGAAAAATTGCTTTGAAGCATTACCGAGTAACGGAACATTATACGTTATTGAAAATTGCACGGATAAAATCAAAATTGATTTGTCTTTGCTTTCTTTAAATATGACAGCAATGTGTCAGAGTTATGAAAGAACATCAACTCAATACATTTTGCTTTGTAAAAATGCAGGTTTTCAATTTGATAGTGAAACCAAATTAAATGAATTACAAACCATTTTGATTTTCAAAAAATGAATTGGAAAGACATACAAGTTTCAGACGACAGCACACATTTTATCTTTGACGGAAAGCCGATTTTCGATAAGACTTTTATTGAAGTATTGAAATTTCATTCGCAGGGACTTGCACCGGTAAAAGACATTTCAGGTGCTTATCACATAGATACAAGCGGAAACGAACTTTACTCAAATCGTTATTCACGGACATTTGGTTTTTACTGCAATCGTGCTTCTGTAAATGACGATAACCGTTGGTTTCACATCGACGAAAAAGGAGTTAGGGTTTATACATCTTCTTATTTGTGGACGGGAAACTATCAAGAAAACATTTGCACTGTTCGTAACGCAGACAACCAATATTTTCATATTGACCTTTGCGGAAATCGTTTTTACGCAGACAATTACGTTTACGCAGGCGACTACAAAGACGGAATTGCTTGTGTAAAATCGCAAGACGGTTTTTACAGACACATTGACAATAAGGGAAAGTTCATCAATAACAAATCATTTCTTGACTTGGGAATTTTTCACAAAAACTTTGCGACAGCAAAAGACAAAAACGGTTGGTTTCACATTGACAAGCAAGGAAACGAAGTTTATAAGAATCGTTACTTGTCAATTGAACCATTTTATAACGGGTTTGCTTTGGTGACAACATTTGAAAACGAAAAAATAATTATCGATGAAAAAGGACTTAAAAATTTAACTGTATGACAAGAGAACAGAAAGAACGCCTACCTGTAATAAATAGGACTCTGAGCGGTCGGCACGACCCAGCGAGGAGTCTGGGTTGAACTACATCTCGACTTCGCTCGATGCAGCGCATCCGCACTAGCACTGAA
>DYMH01000226.1 GCA_020721645.1 Draconibacterium orientale | reverse complement strand
CACATAAATTTGAATTGGTCGCAAATTGTATTGATTAAGTAAATAAGTCTAATAAATTATTTACTTAGAACAAAAATAGAATTCTATGTTTTTTATAATTTCAGTTTATTAAAACATAAGCTTACAATATGAATGCTATTGATTATAAAAAGTGGGAAAGATTTTCATTTACACCAAAAATAAGTGATGAAATTATCTGTCCAATTTGTAGCAAAGGAAAATTAATCTTTAAAGAGGAGTTATTTCATGCGATGGAAACAAAGCAAACGAAAGAATTAGAAAACTATTCGTATTTCGATGTTATGATACATTATCAAGCAAAATTTACCGGCTTTTTATTGTGTGATTATAAAAATTGCCAAGAGTATATTATTGTTGTTGGCGACAAATTTGTAACAACAGACGATGAAGATGTGATAATTGAAGATGACGGTTCAATTACACAGTCACTTACATCTGTCTATTACCCAGAATATTTTCAACCACCGATTGAAATTTTCAAAATTGAAAAATATTGCCCAAAAGAAGTAAAACATCAGCTTATTTCATCTTTTAAACATTTTTTTTCTGATACAGAAGCATCTGCAAATAGGTTGCGAGTAGCAATCGAGATTTTGTGTGATGAATTAAAAGTTATTAAGAAACCCAAAAAAACAATCGGTTCACCACAGAGAAAACAAAATCAATTTACCTTGCATCAACGTATTTTAGAATTAAAAAAAACAAAACCGGAGGTTGCAGAAATGCTCCTTTCAATTAAGTGGATAGGTAACTATGCAAGTCATAAAGATACTGTAAAAAGAACGGATATACTTGACGGGTATTCATTTATGCAAGTAGTATTAAATAATATTTATGACAATAATTTTAAAGTTTTACAGAAAAAATCTCAAAAAATAAACAAAACAAAAAAGCCGCTTTCAAAATAGAACCGGGTTGTTAGATTTAAAAGCGACTACTCCAATTTAAACATAATACACTTCCTACACTTCCTACTTCCTATTTTCATTTTTCGTGTATTGATTATATTCATGGTTTAAATAACCTTTTTTTCGAAATAGATTGATGTATTTCTCGGCGGTTTTCTCCTGTATGTTAAATTGTTGGGCAATTTTGAGATAGCTTTTCCGGTCGAAATCATTGGGCAGATTGTCGAAGAACTTCATTTTCTTGTCCTTGGAGCTGTTTTGAGGAAAGTTGTGATATACCGCAATAGCGTGTTTTTCGAGTGTCAAGGAAATTTGCATTGCAGTATGAAAATCAGTGTCATTGCATATTAACGGGCTTGAAATTTCGCCGTGTTCCGGTATCCGTAAAGCAGATAAAATCATCGCAATTCGAAATGTAATCACACCAAGGCGTTTGATATTTGCATCGAAATCTCTGCCCAACAGTAATTTGCTTTTGAAAAGCATTGATTTGAATTGGGTTGTGAATATTTCTTGCTGTTCTTCGGTCAATACGAAAATTACCGGTAATTGCAAGTTGTTCAGTGCCGAATAAAGTGAGAAAACCTCCATACTTTTGGCTGTGAAAAAATCGGAATAGTTCACGGGACTGATTGAAACGAACGGATTTTTAAAATCACTGTCGTCTTCAAAAGCATAGAACAAAAACCGGCTGAACAATCCGTTTTCAATATCAGGCATCAAATTTTGAACTTGTTTGGGCGTTCCGCTCAAAACAAGCGACATGTGAGGGTTTTTAATTTCAATGTACTCGTTGTCTTTTCGACGATTCATCGAAGTTGTTTCGTGATGAAATGTTTTTCTAAGAATGTCACTGAAATTACCCCACTCTTGTTTGAATGTGTTTGCCAATGTGTCGGCTTCGGTTTCAAAAATTATCCCTTTAAAATTATTATCAGAAAGAGATTGTAAAAATGATGACGAACTGCTATTTGCCGGAATATAAAACATTTGTCGGGGCGGCTCTTCGGGCTTTGGCTGTTCGGTTTTTTCTTTCTTTGGGCGGTTGTTGTATTGGTCTAATTCTATTTGATATTCACCTTTTTGTTTATTTGAATTTTCTACAATTGTATCATGTATCCGCTGACCGAAATATTTTGACCATTCCATGACACCTTTTCCGGAGCCTGCCGGCGCGGTAATAAAAACGAATAGATGGGCTGAATACGATTTGTTAAAATAGATGCCCTCAATGTTTGGTAAACAGGCACTCAGTACACCTATTGAACCGATGAGCAAAACATCTTTTTCGATGCGTTCGCCGAACAATTCGCAACTTGCTTTAAGGATTTCAGGTAAATTATCATAAATATTTTCGGGCAAAAATGGTGTATTGAAAATCGTGTTCTCTTCCGGTTGTTCTGATTCATTTGTGATTGTTCCTGTATCGCTTTGAATTTCATTTTGGGCATTTGCCGAATTAGTTGTTACCTTCTTGTTAAAAGGTTCATCGAATAATTCTTTTAGTTTATCCATGTTTATACTTTTCGAGAAATTGCCAAAATCCTTTAACCGGTTTTCTATATGCAAATCGTTGGCATCTTTATTCTCGGGAAATTCAACAACAAAAATAACTTTTATCGGAATTTGGTTTTTATAAATCAGCTCGGCAATTTGAAAATTGAATATTTCACCTGCTTCATCGGGGTCGCCTGCTAAGTACACATTTTTGCCAGACACATATTTACTTAAAAATTCCGGTTCCGGAATATTTGAGGCACCGAAGGTGGCGACGGCTGACAATCCGAGTTCGGCAAATGAAAGAGCGTTGTTCGGACCTTCGCAGATGAAAACAGAATCTTGTTTGCCGTCGTAACAAGCATCAAAGAAAGTATTTGCTTTATTGCCTTTGTATTGAGTCTTTGGCAAATTAAGCTTGGCAAGTTCTTCGGGTGTTGCAATGAATCTGCGTTCAAATCCGCTTTCATCGTTATTGACAAAAACGACGGCAACCGGAAAGCTTTGAAAGGCATTGGATTGAAAATAGTGTTGTTGTTTTGTTATACCTCTACTTTTTTGATATTCAATTGATTTATGCTTCGGGGTTTTGTAAATATGATATAATTGTTTAGACTTATTTACTTAATCAATACAATTTGCGACCAATTCAAATTTATGT
>DYMH01000225.1 GCA_020721645.1 Draconibacterium orientale | reverse complement strand
ATTAATTTTTTCTGTTGAAAGTCTAAATTTATGAATGTTTCTTGAATATTTAGGGAAAACAAACTACTTTCGCAGAAAAAAATATATTTCAAAAAAGCTAAAATGAATTACGATTTGATAATCATAGGAAGCGGTCCGGGTGGCTACGTAGCAGCAATTCGTGCTTCGCAATTGGGTTTTAAAACGGCTGTGGTTGAAAAAGCCGAAACCGGCGGAATTTGCCTGAACTGGGGTTGTATTCCTACAAAATCGCTGCTGAAAAGTGCCCAAGTGTTTGAATATGCCAAACATTCAGCCGATTACGGCATCGAAATTTCGGAAGTAAAAGCCGATTTCGCGAAAATAATAGAACGAAGTCGCGGAATTGCCGCACAAATGAACAAAGGAGTCGAATATCTGTTTAAAAAAAATAATATCACCCTAATTTCCGGTTTCGGGAAACTAAAAAGTAAGGATTCAGTAGAAGTTTTTGATGCCGAGGGAAATTTAACAACATATACAGCAAAACACATTATTATAGCAACCGGAGCACGTTCCAAAGAGTTAGGAAATTTGCCTCAAGACGGGAAAAAGATAATCGGTTACCGCGAAGCATTGAGTTTGCCAAAACTTCCACAATCCATGATAGTTGTAGGCTCCGGAGCCATTGGTACCGAGTTGGCTTATTTCTACAACATTATGGGAACTCAGGTTACATTGGTCGAATTTTTGCCCAACGTTTTACCCATCGAAGATGAAGATGTATCGAAACAAATTGCCCGAAATCTGAAAAAAAACAAAATCAAAGTAATGCTCGATTCTTCGGTAGAAGCAATTCATATTGAAGGAGATAAATGTATTGCACAAGTAAAAACAAAAAAAGGCACTGAAACTGTTGAAGCAGAAATCGTTTTGTCGGCTGTTGGAATAACTCCCAATATAGAAAATATCGGTCTCGAAAATCTTGGAATTACCAGCGAAAAAGGAAAAATAAAAGTCGATATTTTTTACAGAACCAACATCGAAGGAATCTATGCCATCGGCGACATCGTACACGGACCGGCATTGGCACACGTTGCTTCGGCGGAAGGAATTGTTTGCGTTGAAAAAATTGCAGGCTTGAATCCCGAACCGGTCGATTACAACAACATTCCGGGAGCTGTTTACACAACTCCGGAAGTTGCATCGGTAGGACTATCGGAACAAAAAGCTACGGAAGCCGGCTACGAAATCCGTGTCGGAAAATTTCCATACACAGCATCGGGAAAGGCAACAGCAGCAGGCAACAGAGACGGATTTGTGAAATTAGTCATTGATGCAAAAACGGATTTAATTCTAGGGGCTCACCTGGTAGGACTGAATGTTTCGGAAATGATAGCAGAAATAGTTGTTGCTCGAAAAAAAGGCGTAACCGCAAAGGAAATCATTCAGTCGATTCACCCCCACCCCAGCATGTCGGAAGCAATTATGGAAGCCGCAGCAAACGCACACGGGGAAGCAATTCACATTGAAAATAATAATCATACTGAAAATGTATAAATTTTGAAATCTAAATCGAATAAAATTGAAAATAATGAAAAAGAAAATCATACTTAGTGTTTTAATATTAACAAGTTTTAGTCTGTTCGGACAAAACATTTCGTCCGATGATTTTACAAAAATCAAAAAATCTTATAATTCGAACGATGCCCACACAAAAGCTTTGACCAATGCGATATCGAACAACGATATCAACGGTTTGGCATTAAACCGAAAGAATATCGGAAAATTCGACAAAGAGTTCAAATACAAAGTGAAAGTCAGCGGCATCACCGACCAAAAACAATCCGGAAGATGCTGGATGTACACAAGCCTGAATGTGATGCGACCAAAAGCGATTGAAAAATTGGGCATTTCGAGTTTTGAATTTTCGGAAAACTACCTCTATTTCATGGACTTTTTTGAGAAATCGAACCTTTTTCTGGAAGGCATTATTGAAACAGCCGGAGCACCAATAGATGAAATTATGGTCGATTGGTTGTTTGACAATGCAGTGAGCGATGGCGGCGTGTGGAGCTCGTATGTTAATTTGGTTCAAAAATACGGCTTGGTTCCCAAAGACATCATGCCCGACACGAAAAACAGCGAAAACACACGCAGTATGCTGTCTGTTATCAATCGAAAATTGCGGGAAGATGGCATGATTTTACGACAATTGGTGTCGCTCAAATGGGATAAGAGCGAAATCAGAAAAAGCAAAATCGAAATGTTGGGCGAAGTCTATAAAATATTGGCACTCAGTTTGGGCGAACCGCCGACAGAATTTCAATGGCGTTCAAAAAACACAAAAGGCGAATTATCGGAGCTCAAAAAATACACACCGTTCACTTTTATGAAAGAGGTTTTGGGCGAAATTAATTTAAATGATTACGTGATGTTAATGGACGACCCAACCCGCCCCTATTACAAACTCTACGAAATAGACAGAGACCGCAATGTTATGGAAGGGCGAAATTGGCAATATATCAACCTTCCGGCGGCTGAAATAAAACCTTTTGCATTGCAATCAATCAAAGAAAACGAAGCGTGTTATTTTTCGTGCGATGTTGCCAAGCAACTCAACAAAGACGAAGGTTTGCTCGATACCGAAAACTACGACTACGAATCACTCTACGGCATCAAATTTGGCATGAACAAGCAACAACGTGTTCAGACCCACGACAGCGGTTCATCGCACGGAATGGCACTTGTAGGAGCCGATACCGATGAAACGGGCAAAGTTACAAAATGGCTTTTGGAAAACAGTTGGGGTGCTTCAAGCGGTTTTAACGGATACTTGGTGATGACCGACCGTTGGTTCGACCAATACATGTTTCGGGTGGTGGTTTTGAAAAAATTTATCGCACCCAAAACATTAGAAATTCTCAATCAAAAATCAATCATGGTACCGCCTTGGGACCCCATGTTTTTAATGGACGAGTAATTGTGATGTAAGGATTGTGTTGATGTGTTGATTGCTTTCAATATCAAATTATTAATTCATTAACAATCAACAATTAACAATTAATAATTATTTATGAAACTATATCTCACTAAAAATACATTTATGCTTCGACATTTAATACTCGGAT
>DYMH01000084.1 GCA_020721645.1 Draconibacterium orientale | reverse complement strand
ACATAAATTTGAATTGGTCGCAAATTGTATTGATTAAGTAAATAAGTCTAAAAAGGGATATGTAAACCCAATTCGACTAAAATCAAAAGATTTATTTGTTTGTAGGTATATGAGCGACCAGGATTAATTTCTAATTTTTCTTTCAAAAATCGATATACCTTTTGCTCGCTGCCGACATACAATTTAGAAAATCTTATTAAGTTAGATTCTGATTTCAAATCAATAATTTTATTTGATACACTATTTTCATTCATTAATTATATTATTTATTATTCTACATTTTTTTAATTAATATGTGAATAATGTGATGTTTGCCGCATTATTCACATATAGATTTTTAGACTTATTTACTTAACCAATACCGTTGATTCACGAGGTTTCCTGAATTTTATGTAGCACCCGAAAATAGTCAATAAATGCCAAAATATTTTAAGTGTCCTTGTTAAAATCCGCATTTGAACACCTGCAAGGAATACGAGGTATTGCTTAAGTATGTAAGTCTATAGATTTTTTTTCATTAAATTTTTATTAACCGCCGCCAAGAATAATATCGTCATCTCCACCGCTACCGGGTCCGGGAGTTAATTCGGATTGAATTGTTACACTGCTGTGCGAATTTTTTTCCGAAATATTGCTAAATATTGCAGATAACCCGAATACCATCGCAAAAAATAAACTTGTCATTTTCGTAAGAATTAAGTTTCGGAAAGCACTATTGCTTCTTAATATTTAATTCCCCGGTTTTGATAAAGGTTCTTTTGTAATTATTTTTTGCGTTTATTTTAAAATAAAATTGTATTTTAGTGTTTAAGTTAGGAGTTGTTGGCTAAAAATATCATTGAGTGTCCGACCGATGAAAAAATATCTACTCTATATTATTATTTTTGTTGTTATAAGCAGCTTTAAAGGCATCGATAATTTGCACGAAAAGGATACTGTTTCTTGTTTTCGTTTCCTTACATTGGGAATCCGGGCATTGAAAGAAAGTGATTTTGAGAATGCCGAAAAATTTTTAAAAAGTTCGATAGAACAAAATTCTCTGCTCAACGAATCGGACAGTTTGGCTATGGCAGAAGCTTTGTCTAATTATGGTGTTTTATGTAAGAAAATGTATAATTTAAGCGATGCTGCAAAATATTATGAATACGCTTTGAAGATTTTCAATAAATTAAAAGATCGTCCCGTTGCCAGGATTGGTGCCGTTTGTTCAAATCTTGGGAATCTCTACCGAATGAAGTATAATTTTGAAAAAGCAGAAATATATTACAAACAGGCTTTGCAAATATTTATAGAAAAAAACGACTCCTCGAATATAGGTAAAGTGTTGAATAATATTGGATTAACTTATTTCGAGTCCGGAAATTTCAAACGTGCCGAAGAATTATTTATTCAAAGTTTTGCTATAAAAACAAAAATTAAAGATGAATTGTGGTACAATACCTGTCAGAATTTAGCACGTACTTATTCGCAGCTTGAACGAAACGAAAAGGCTGAATATTATTATAATAAAGCAATTCAGAATCTTGAAGAAAATTTTGGAACACAAAATATCGACCTAGCCCACGTATTTTTGAATTATGGAATATTCTGTGAAAACACCAAACAAAATGAAAAAGCTTTGCATTTATTTAATGAATCTTTAAAACTTTTTGTCGATAAATTGGGAAATAAAAACACATTTACTGCTAATTGTTTATTGAATATCGGTGATTATTATTGTGATACCGACAATCCCGAAAAAGGATTGATATATTATCAAAAGGCTTTAATATCAGTAGGTTCTGATTTTAGTGATGAAAATATAAAAAAAAATCCAAACGATAAACAATGTACAGATGATATTAAAATGCTGGAAATTTTGTCGAAAAAAGCCGATGCTCTGTATTCTTTTTATCGTAAAAACACCGAATCGGATACTAATTTATTGGTTTTGAGTAATCAGACATATCAAATTGCCTCGGAATTATTAGAAAAAACCAATCAAAATTATTATGACAAGCAAAGCCGCCGTGAATTATTGAAAATTGAAAAAAATACGCTAACCAATGCCGCTTTCGTGGCTTACAAACTGTATAAAAAAACAAACAATCCGCATTACGAAACAGCCGCTTTTCGATATTCAGAAATGAGCAAAACTATGATAATATCAGCTTCCTTGGCTGACGGTGAAGCCATGAAATTTGGTGGAATACCGGATTCTTTGCTCTACATGGAAACAAATCTGCAACGCAAAAAGGAGTTGTATAAAAACATACTTTATGCCGAAAGACAAAAAACTGCACCAGATATTCAAAAAATCGAGAAGACCGAAGCAAAATTATATACTGCAACCCGGGCTTCCGATAAACTTTTATTGCATTTTGAGAAATATTATAAAAAATATTACGAATTAAAACATCAGAGCCGGTTTCCCAAAATCGAGGAAATTCAAAAACGAATTGCCGATTCGGAAATTTTGGTTGAATACATGCTTCCCGACAGTAAAAACAGATTGTATAATAATCAACTTTTAGTTTTTATTATCTCGAAAAATATTTTTTACACACAATCCATACAAATCGACAGTCTTTTTTTTATCAATATCAGTCGTATTCATAATTCGTTAATGCCCGAAATATTTAAAAAAAACAGCAAAATATCTACTTTAAACTACACCAAGGCAGCCTTTGCCGTATATCAAAAAACGATTCAGCCTTTTGAAAAATATTTTATTGGAAAACAAGTTGTTATCATACAGGATAAAGAATTATCCGGCATTCCGTTTGAAGTTTTATTAACCCAAATGTGTGATAGTGATAGAATAGAGTTTAAAAGTTTAGACTATTTGATTAAAAAATATGCAATTTCATACGATTATTCGGCTTCTTTGAGAAAATCCGCAGCAAATCATTCTGTCCAAATTTCGGAATCCGGAAATTTGTTAGCGTGTGTACCGACTTACGACAACGAAAAAACAGAAAAAATCGGTAACAATACCAAATCTTTTTTGGGAAGAAATCGAAGCAAACTACACGAAATTAAAGCTGCCGAAACCGAAGTCGATAATATTTCCGATATCTACACATCTACTGTTTTATCAGGTAAAAATGCTTCCGAAACCACATTTAAAAATAAAGCCTCGAATTTTGCAATTTTACACTTGGCAATGCACGCATTGGTCGATGAACAAAATCCAATGTATTCGAAATTGGTTTTCTCAAATCAAACCGACACCATTGATGATGGTTTTTTGAATACCTATGAGCTCTACAACATGAAACTCAACGCTCAATTGGCTGTTCTCAGTGCATGCAATACAGGTTTCGGCGAGTCGTTGCCGGGCGAAGGCGTTGTGAGTTTGGCACAGGGCTTCAAATACGCCGGTGTTGAAAGTATCGTGATGACACTTTGGTCGGTCGAAGACAAATCGAGTGCCGACTTGATGAGCCTTTTTTATAAATATCTCAGCCAAAAAATGCCCAAAGGCATTGCAATGCAACGTGCTAAATTGGATTTTATCAAAAATTCGGATCCTCTGAAATCTCACCCGTATTTTTGGGCTGCCTACATGAATATCGGTGATAATTCGCCCGTTTTTATGAAAAAAAGCATCGAAAATTATTTTTTTTATGTATTGGGAGCTGCCGTTTTATTTTTGATAATTTTGTTTTCCGTGTATCGAAAAATATTAGTTCATCAGTTTTAATATTTCTATTGCTTTTGGGTGTTGATAATGGTTTTGGTTTTTTGATATTTTTTGAAAAATTTGCTTTGCCTCAGCTTTTTGTCCTGCTTTTAATTTCATCAGTGCCAAGTACCAATAAGCTTGTTGCTCATAAATGGGCTCATTTCCGATAATAGATTTGAAGCATTGTTCGGCTTTATCGAATTGATTCAACTCGGTATATGAAATTCCCAAGCACAGACGGCTTCCATAGTTGAGAGCATTTCCGGATGCGTCAGACTCAAAAAGCCGAATGGCTTCTGAAAACTTGCGTTGGTCGTATTTTTCGTATGCTGTTTGTAGTTTTGATACGGAATCGCCCCGTACATTTATTCCAATATCGTACAATTGAGCATATTGTGAATAAATTTCGGCATTCGACAGCGAACGTGTTTTCCAAAAAATTATTCCTCCGATAAGTAATCCAATCGCAAGAACAGCGGCAATTTTTGCCCAATTCGATGAAATTATACGCAGGGTCGATTTTTTGTTTCCAAACTCTTTGTCGTAAATCGCATTCAATTTTTCGTTGAGTAATATTGAATCTCGGTCGCTCAAAAACGCTTCAACTTTCTTATGGAGATTTACTTCTGCGGATAATTTTTTTTCAGAACGCATTTCTGTCTCAAAATCAGATCGTTCGGTTTCGTTTAATTCGTTTTCGAGATATTTCTCAATTTTTTCGGAATTTTTCATACTCTTATGTTATTCGTTCTCAAAATTATAATATTCGGGGCTTTTTTTTATCTTCTCAAATAATTCTTCTTTACAACGATGTTTTTTCTTTTTGGCTTGTTCCATATTTTTAAGACCGAAATATTCGGCAATTTTTTTCATCGAAATTTTATCGTAGAACATTCGCAGTAATATTTGACAATCCATGCCAATGGTAGAAAAAACACGTTGATATAATTGGAAATCCTGTAGATATTCTGCGTCTTTTTCGGTTTTTTCTTCGCTGATAATGAATTTTTCCAATTGATAAATTTCCATGGTGTCTATCGATTGAAATTCTATAATTTTTTTCCTTTCAAGTTGTTTCAGCCACATATTATTGGCAACCGAAAGTAAATAGGTGTTAAATTTTACTTTTAATAGTAAATCACCTTTTATTATTGATTTATAGACTGCTATCAGTGCAGTTTGAAAAATATCTTTGGCATCACTCTCACTGCCATTATTGAATATGACCAAGTGCCTTACTTGCGGAAAATATGTTTTGTAGATAAATGTCAATATTTTTGGATTTTGTTTGGAAAGTCCTTCCACTATTTTATCCGTTGAATAGTTATTTTGTATCGTCATATGTGCTTCTCTATTTCTAAATAATAACAAATAAAGCGAAAATAAAGCTTATTAATTGCATACGGGAACAAAAAAAAAAAAAAAAAAAAAAAATTCCGGAACCTTTTCGGTTTCGGGGAATTAAACAATTTTAAAAACATTGAGATGCTTTGTCAAAACAATATTGAGTCCGGTCTAAAAAGTATGTTTTATTTTAGCAAAACAAGCTATATGCTTAATTATCATTGTTTTAAAAATTATTTTATAATTAATTTAAAACTCTTATTTTCAGCACTTTAACTTTAACTTTTTAAACTGAATTCAATATTCATTTCGGCATAAAAAAGACACATTTTGAGGAACGACTTTCTCGGTCATCTCATTTCTTTGATTGCAACAAAATTTATTTTCCAATCCGGCACACATCAAGCATTCAGCTTGCCCCGAAAGCGGTTGAAAACCCTTTCGGAGGCTTAAAAAAGATTGGGTGGGAGCAAGTGATAAAAAATCGGCTTATATTTTAAGACCAATCAAACAAATATCGTCCATTTGTTCGTATTTGTTTCCGCCTGTTGTCATCCATTGCTGCAATCGATTTTCGATGATTTCTTTTTGATTTTTTGTCGATTTATCAAAAGTTTCGGAAAGTAGATTTTTTAAGCCCTTAATCATATATTTTCGGTTTACCGGACCGCCGAATTGGTCTTGAAATCCATCGGAAAAAATATACAAAGCATCGCCTTTTTGGAGTTCGAGCTCGTGATTTGTAAAATCTTCTTTTTCTTGCAGATAAATACCGATGGGCATTTTATCGGGTTTGTAGTGAAAAATTTCGCCTTTGCGAATATGAATCAAGGGATTGTTTGCTCCGGCATATTGAGCTTTGTAGTTTTTGAAGTCGATAACAAGCAGTGCCATGTCCATGCCGTCCTTTTGTTCGTTGTCTTTACCGGTTTGTTTCAAAGCTCGTTTAACAAAAATTCGCAATTGTGTAAGGATTTTTCCGGCAGTAATTTCCGGGGGATTCATTTTGTTGATAATTTCGTTGAGAAATGAAATGCCCAGCATACTCATAAATGCCCCCGGAACGCCGTGCCCCGTGCAATCGACTACTGAAATAATCGAAATATCGCCGCGTTTGGCAGCCCAATAAAAATCGCCGCTGACAATATCTCGCGGTTTGTAAATGATAAAATTTTCACCGAAATTTCGGTTGATATACTCTTCGGTGGGCAGTAAAGCTTCCTGAATACGCCGTGCATAGAGAATACTGTCGGTGATGTGCTTATTTTTTACCGATATTTCATCGCGTTGTTCCACCACCAAAGCATGTTGCATTTCTATTTGTTCTTTTTGTGCATTGATTTCTTCGGATTGTTGCAAAATTTCGGCATTTTTTTGTTGCAACATCATATTTGCTCTTTGTTTGTGTCGATTGCTACGCAAAACTATCACGGCAATTCCGGTAACCAGAAGTAAAGCAAATGCTAAAAAGATTTTGAATAAATCATCGCGTTTTTGTCGGGCTTTGTTTTCTATTTCTGTTTTTTGTTGTTCCATTTCTTTTTCGCGAATGGTTTTATCCAATTCGCGTTGAAATCCCAAACGTGCAATTTCTTGGTTTTTGGCTTCGTTGCTTAAACTGTCGCGCAAACTCATTGTTTTTTTATAATGGTCAAATGCCAGGGCAATATTTCCTACTTTTTCATAGTTATCACACAGTTCGGCATGTATATTTTTTTCGAGAAGCGGAACACGGATATCGTTTGCTATTTTCAAAGCCTTTAAATTAAAGGAGATTGCTTGTGTGGAATTGTTCATTTTTCCATAATATATACCCAACATCGAGTATGAACTCGCTAAGCCAAATTGATAATCGATTTCTTTGCTGATTGCAATACTTTCATCGAGCAAAATTTTAGCTTTTTGTGTTTTATTTGTTTCTAAATACAAAGCCGCTATGGCATCTAATGCCTGTGCAATAGAACGTTTATCGTCTAATTCGCGGCTGGTTTTCAGAAATTTTTCGTAATACATCAATGCTTTATTTTGGTCTGCGGTATCTTTTTTTTCGGCTGTAAAGTTATAGATTTTAAGAAAAAGAACTCCCATCAGGTAGTACGATTTGGCGACACCGGCTTTGTCTTTTAATTCTTCGAAAAGTTTCAGTCCGCGACCGTAATACTCCAAAGCATCTTCGCGATGAGCCCGCCCTTGTTCGGTATATACTGTTCCGATTGCATTATTTAAAGCTGCAATTCCGTTTTTATCGCCCAAAGCTTCGCGAATGGTGATGCTTTTAAAATAGGATTCCAAGGCTTTGTCGTAGTAGCCTTGCTGATGATAAACACTGCCCAAATTCCGAAGTATGGCAGCTTGTCCTTCTTTATCGCCGATGCTCTCGAAAAGTATCAAACTTGAATTGTAATATTCCAAAGCTTTACCATAATCGCCTTTCAAATAATAGATTCCGCCTAAATTCTTTTGAGCCAAGGCTTTGCCTGCTGTGTAGTTTAATTCTTCGGATAGGGCGTATGCTGTTTGTGAAATTTTTACCGCTTTTTCATAATCGGAACTTCTGAGGCTCCAACTGATTTCATTATAATTATCAATTTTTTGTGTCGATTTTTCCATCAATTCTGTTGCGGAAAGCAAACTGTCAATTTGACTTGTTTGCCCCGAAAGATTTGAAAAACCAAGGAGAACTGCAATAAACAGTATGATATATTTCATAATTTTTTTCTAAGTTGAGAGGCTCTATTTTACTACTTTTTGAGATACTGAATTTATATTTTTGATGTAATTTTTTAGAATGACTGACACCATATCATGTACATTTGTTCAACCATCGAAAGGGTTTTCAACCTCTTCCGGGGTTTTCTATGACTTGTCGGTGAGTTATTTTAATCGAAACATAATAACATTGTATCATCGTTTTTTTATAATTTTAAGACCGTATTAATTTTTCATTGGCTAAGGTATTTCTTTTTTTGATATTAAAATACTTTTTTTAAAATTAAATTGACAGCGACTAAGAAACTGTTTAAAAATAGAGATAATTTACTTGACTATCTCCGGCATTTATGCCGGTGTTCTAAAAAACCGAACAAAGGCTTTAGCCAAACATTTAGTTGCTTTTTTGGAGGGCTAAAGCCCGATTTCGTTTCCTCATATTCTCCGGCATAAATGCCGGAGATAGTCATAATAAAACAAATTCAAAATTTTTAAACAGTTTCTAAGATTATTCGTCATTTTTAGTGATATTTTGCCTTAAATATCAGCTTGATATATTTAAAACGAATATGCAAAATCCGACAATTCTTTTTTTTAACAAAAAAATTGCCGGACTTTACGGATTCGCTTTTTTTTTTACAATAAATATCTTTTTAGAATTTGAATCAATAAAGCAGAATCTATAGGTTTGGTGATATAATTGGTGATTCCCAATTCGTAGGCAGTTTCTATTTCGTTGGTGTAGGCAGTTTGTGCTATTATCGGGATTTCGGAGTTAAACGTTCTGATTTCTTTTAGTGCTTCCAAACCATCTTTTACGGGCATATTCAAATCTAATAATATCAAAGAAATGCTTGGTACTTTTTTCAACATTTCTAGAAGTTCTCTGCCGTTGCGTGTACAAATGAGATGAACTCCGGTTTCTTCCAATATTTGTTCTATAAGCTTCAAATTATTATTATCATCTTCGGCAATAACAATTGTGAAATCCGAAAAAATGTTTTCAATTCCGTGATCCTCGACCGGTTGTTCGGTGATAATCGTAATTTTTGTGTTCAATAGAAAACGAAATTCCGAGCCTTCTCCCGGTATCGAGTTTATCTTTATATTGCCATTGAGCATCTTTGCATATGAATTGGCAATAGACAAACCTAAACCCATGCCTTTTTTAAAATCGTTGTCGAACGTATCGAAACGAATAAAAGGTTCAAATATGATGTGTTGCAATTCGGGTTTTATGCCTGCACCGGTATCTTTTACAGTAATTTCGAGTTCGTTTTCAGATTTTATTTCCAAGATAATATCTACTTTGCCTTTTTCGGTAAATTTGAGGGAGTTGGAAACAAATTTTGAAATAATCTGTTGAAATTTATACGCGTCGGTATCGATGATTATTTGCTTGTACGGTGTGGTGTTTTTGAATGCAAGTTCGATATTTTTATTTTGAAAATCTTCCGAATATTCTCGAACAATGCTGATAATTATATCCACAACATTTATAGGAGTTTGTGTAACAAAAACTGTTTCTGATTGAATTTCTGAGAGTTGTATTACGTTAGAAATTATCGACATTAAATTTTTTCCGGAATTGTGAATGATTTTTGCAAAAGCGAATATTGTTTCGGGTTCAATATTGCCTCCGAGCAGCAATTCCGAGAAACCCATAATACTGTTCAGGGGGGTGCGTATTTCGTGCGAAATGTTGGCAAGAAAGGCTGATTTTAATTTATCGTTTTCTTCGGCTTTTTCTTTTGCCCGAAGCAGTTCCTGCTCGATAAGCATTTGTTGGGTTGTGTCGGTTTTTATGGCTACGAAATTGAAAATCCGCCCTTTTTCGTCAAGAATTGGAGCTATGGACATGGTTTCGCGATAGATTTCGCCGTTTTTTCGTTTGTTCATTATATCACCGCGCCATTCTTGTCCTGCCAAAATTGTATTCCAGAGCTCATCGTAAAATGAATTATCGTGAATACCAGACTTTAATATCGATGGCTTTTTCCCGATAGCTTCCTCTGAGCTGTATCCCGTAATTTTTTCAAAACTCGGATTGACGTATTGAATCACGCCGTCTATATTTGTAATGACAACAGCATCGGGTGCATGGTCGATGGCATCGTAGAGAAGTTTAATTTCGATGCCGTTTTTTTTACGAACGTAGTTTAGTTCTATTTCAACCTGCCGTCTTTTATATTTCTCGTTTCGCATTCGTAACGAATTATCGAATGCTATGGGTAAACGGTTCAGGCGACTTTTTACCACAAAATCCCAAGCTCCGTTCAGAATACTTTCTGCGGCTATTTCTTCGGGCAATGCTCCGGTAACAATAATAATGGGAATATACGAATCGATTTCCTGTACTATTTTTATTGCCTTAAAACCCGAAAAAAGAGGCAGTCGAAAATCGCTCAATATTATATCCGGTAAAAATGATGTAACGGCTTCGCTAAATTCAGCTTCGTAAACAACATTGCGAAATTCAAAATCATAAGGCAATGATGTTGTCAGCTCATTTTTTATCAGTTCCAAATCGAGTGGACTGTCTTCGAGTATTAGAACTTTGTAGTGTTTTTGTGTCATTTTTCAATGGTTTTATTGATGAGTGCCCAAAATATGCCGATATTTTTTATCTTTTTTACAAATTCCGAAAAATCAATCGGTTTTACTACGTAAGCATTTACACCCAAATTGTACGATTCTACAATATCGCTTTCCATTGCCGAAGATGTGAGCATGACAACGGGTATGTGTTTCAACACAGGGTCAGCTTTAATGATACGGAGGGCTTGTATGCCGTCAAGTTTGGGCATTTTGATGTCGAGCAGTATAACAACAGGATTTTCTTTTTTTCGGGAGCTGTATTCACCTTGATAGCGAAGATAGTCTAAGACTTGTTGCCCGTCGCGAACCACATCAATTTTATTATGCAAATTACACTCCGAAAGAGCAGATAATGTGAGTTCGATGTCGTTTTGGCTGTCTTCGGCGTAGAGAATGGGCGGAATGTTTTTCATTATGTTGGGAGGTTTGTGGGATAAGGGTTTTAATGGTTGAGATTGGTTTCAGGTATGTTATACTCTGATTGGTTGAATATTTGATGTGATGATGTGCTGATTATGCTGAATATTAAACATTTACAAATATCTAAAAGTAAACAAATAAACCGTTTTTAGTATATATTATAAATTAATTTCGTTATTTAAGCCGCCGAAAGGGTTTTCAACCGCTTTCGGGGCACATTGATTTATAAACTGATATAAAAAGTTGCACCTTCTCCCAATATGCTTTCCGCCCAAATTTTGCCGCCGTGTTTTTCTATTATTTGCTTGGCGTTTGCCAAGCCGATGCCAATACCTTCAAATTCTTTTTCGGTATGCAGGCGTTGAAAAACACCGAATAATTTATCTGTGTATTCGGGGTCGAATCCTACACCGTTATCTTTGATAAATATAATACATTTTTCCGGATTGTCGAAGTAATTTCCGATTTCAATTTTCGCAATTTCATTTTTTGATGTGTATTTTAAAGCATTTGAAATTAAATTCTCAAACACAAGCATCAATAATTGATAATCGGCACTAATTACGGGCAATTTTCCGATTGTCCATTCTACATTTCGATTTATTATGTCGTTTTCGAATCCCGAAATTATTTTACCAATAAAGGTATTCAAATCAATATCTATTTTATTTATTGACGTTCTGCCCAATCGGGAGAAATTGAGCAAACTGTCAATCATTTCGCCCATTTTTTGCGAAGAATTATTAATTACATTTAAGTAATGCACAACCTCGTTTGATTCAGATTTCAATGTGGTTTGTAACATGCGTGCGAAACCATCGATATGACGAAGCGGTGCTCGCAAATCGTGCGAAACGGAATAGGCAAAAGATTCTAAATCTTTGTTGGCACGCAGCAGTTGTTTGGTACGTTCTTCCACGCGTTTTTCCAGGCTTAGGTTAAGGTTTCTAATTTCATTTTCTGCAAGTATGCGTTCTGTGATATCACTTGCCAAGTTGAGAGTTGCCGGAAATCCCTCCCAAACTATCCGAACGGCATTTACCGATATCCAACGTTTTTTTCCTTTTGCGGTTTTAATTTCAAATCGGCTGTTGTGGCTGGTAAGTTTTTCGTTTATTAATTGTTGAAGGTGTTGACGAACATTATCTTGGAAATCTTCGTCAACCAATTCGAGAATCGACAAACCCAACAAATCTTCTTTGCAATTTCCCGTTAATTGTTCGCAGACGGCATTAACAAAAACAATATGCTCATTTTGAACAACATAAATGGCTTCGTTGGCATTTTCTATCAAAATTCGGTATTTTTCTTCGCTTTCTTTTAAAGCGATTTCAGCCATTTTATGTTGGGTAATATCTTTTAAAAATACGAGAAAAACGTTTTCACTGATTTTTACGGCACTCAAAAGTCCGATAATAAAAGAACCGTCTTTGCGAACAAAATTAATTTCGCCCTGAAATTTACCGGTTTGTTGAAGAATACCTATCGAATCCTGTAAGGCGGATATATCTTTTTGGGTAACAATTTGCGAAGCGTGCATGTGAAGGAGCTCGTCGAACGAGTATTGTAGCAGTTTGCACGCCGAAACATTTACATCGAGATAATATCCATCGGCATTCATAACAAATATTCCGTCGAGAGCACTTTCTATGTAGCTTCTGAATTTTGCCTCACTTTCTTTAAGAGCAGTTACTGCGTGTTTTCTTGCATCAATATTTTCTACAATGGCAACATGAAAATAGGTTTGGGGCGTTTCTCCTTGTTGCCAAAGTGGCGAAATGGTGAGGTTTCCCCATACGATTTGTCCGTCTTTGCGAACATAGCGTTTTTCGAACGAAGAAACGGATTGGCTTCCGTTGATAAATCTCTCAATATTGTTGGTATTTTCTTGTATATCATCATAATAAGTAACATCTTTATACGTTTTTTGAAGCATTTCGGATTCGCTGTAACCTAAAAAATCGCAATAATTTTTATTGATACGAACGTATTGCCCCGTTTTAGAGTGTAAAACGGCAACACCCACTGCGGCTTGATTGAACACGGTGCGAAAGCGTTCTTCGCTGTCTTTCAAGGCTATTTCGGCTACTTTGCGTTCGTTAATGTTTTGGTTTATGCCTTGCCGCCCAATGTATTTGCCTTCGGAGTTGTGAACCGAGTAGCACGTATGATGTATCCACCGTAAATCGCCGGATTTTGTAATAATTTGATATTCAAGTGAATCCGGCGGACTGTCCTCATGTATTATTTTTGAGTGATTTTTTGAATCATTATCATCTTTTGAAAATACAATTTCGTTCATAAGATTCGGATTGTTTTCAAATTCTGATGCCGAATAACCTGTAATTTCCATGCAAGACGGAGATGAGTATATTAATTCACCTTCGGCAGAAATCAGAAAAATCCAATCTTTGGCGTTTTCGGAAATTATACGGTATTTTTCTTCGCTTTGTTTGAGCCAAAGTTCTAAATGTTTTAGTTCTGTTATGTCTTTTCCGTAAATATTAACATAGTTGTCGCCGATTAATGGAATAAGCTCAAAATGATAAACATAATCGCCAAATTGTTTTTCTTCTCTTACATTTTTTTGCAAATTATAAATATCATTTATTTTCCGAACCCAATTTTCAGAAATTTTATCGGTTTCAGTTTGAAAATATTCGTGAATTAAAGGATTCCCGGCAGGATTTGAATATAAGAGTGTTCCTTCGAGCGATATTCGGTAAACAGGATTTGTATTTTCTTCGGGAAATTTTGCCAAATCTTGTAATTGTTTCTCGCTTTGTTTGCGTTGATTAATATCTTCAACAATGGCAATATGATAATAGGTTTGGGGCGTTTCGCCTGCTTGCCATAAGGGAGAAATGGTGAGTTTTCCCCAAACCACGGTTCCGTCTTTTCGTACATATCGTTTTTCTATCGACGATTCGGTATTTGTTCCGGCGACAAATTGAGTAATGATTTCCATGTTTTTTTGAATATCATCGGACCAAGTAATGTCGATAAATGATTTTTGCAACAATTCGTCTTTTGTATAACCTACAAAATCGCAATATTTTTGATTAATTTGAACGAAGCGATGTGTTTTGGAGTCGAGCAAAGCTACGCCCACTGCTGCTTGATCGAAGATTTTGCGGAATCGTGTTTCGCTTTCTTTAAGGGCGTTTTGTGCCAGTATTCGCTCGCTGATATCGCGGAAATTGATTAATATTGAACCAACATTCGGGTCGCCCAACAGATTGCTGAAAGTGCTTTCTATCCATTTCCATTGTCCGTTTTTTTCGGCAACCCGGTATTCAAGTGTTGGGGTATAATTGGCATCTGCCATAATTTTTGCCAAAGTTGTCAAAATCATGGGTAAATCATCGGGGTGTGTTATTTGGTTGGGGTCAACGTTTGGTTCCTCAGAGATTTCGTAGCCGAACATTCGGTTTGCCGAAGGGCTGATGTAGGTAAATTGTCCTTGGGCATTCAAGAGGATTATTCCGTCGGGAGCTTTTTCAATGAGTGTTTGATAGTATTTACCGAGTTGCAAAATCTTTTCCTGTGCCAGTTTGTATTCTGTTATATCTTGAATTGTACCAAACATTTGTGTGATATTTCCGTTTTCATCAAATTGAGTATCTCCAAAACCATGCACCCACCTTGTTTGTTTGTCGTTTTGCCTTACAATTCGATAATCTTTTTCAAATTTCAATTTTTTAGCAATCACTTCATTGTTAAAATAATCCATCAAAATTTTTCTGTCGTCGTGATGTATCAACTTTTGCCAACCTGTAATCGACCTATCGTAGTTTTCATTGATTCCGAAAATGCTGTAAAGTGTTTTGGAATATGTGAAAATTTGTTTTCTGTAATCGGTTTTGAAGGAACCAATTTTTCCTACTTCCTGCGATTTTTCGAGAAAATATTCGTATTCTTGTGCAATTTTATTGGTACTATTTATTTCAATTTCAATGTTTTTTCTTTCCGAAATATTTTGAGCAAGCCCTGTAACTTTTAATGGTTTACCGTTTTCATCTTTTCCAATCACCGAACCAATATCGTAAAACCACTCATATTTGCCGGTATTGGTTAAAATTCGATATTCGATTTCGTATTTATCTTTCTCGCCCGAAAGATGAACTCTCATGGCAATCATGGCTTTTTCACGGTCTTCCGGGTGAACCAATGTTACAAAATCGGTGTAATGTTTAAATTTTTCGGGCGGATAACCCAACATTTCGGCTTTTCGTTTATCAAAAATAACATTACCGGTTGTTAAATCCATTTCCCACCAAGCCATGTTTGCCGTGCTCATTGCCAATTGTAGGCGTGAGTTGTTATTTTCGATTATTTCTTCCGATTTCTTTCGTTCGGTAATGTTATTGATTATTGATAAGGCACATTTTTCGTTATTAATCGTTACGATTTCGGTAGAAAACAATCCGATTATTATTTCGCCTGTTTTGGAACGAAACCGAAATTCTTTTTCTTTTATTTTCTTGTTTAACGATAAATCTTTGACTACTTGGTTTCTGTCGTCGCCGGAAAACCACAGCGATAAATCTGTGGTTGTTTTACCGATAACTTCGTCTTCCGGATATCCTGAAATTGTTTTAAATCCTTCGTTGGTTTCAATTATTTTGTCATCGCTCAATCGACTGATGATAAATGCGTAAGGTGCGGAATGAAAGGCTTTTGAAAATTTTTCGTGTTCGGTGATTAGGTTATGTGTCAGTCGTTTGTTTAAATTCAGTGTTAAAGAAAAAATCAAGAGTATAAAAAGTATTTGATACGCAATTAATAACAGGCTTTCAAACCATCCGCCTTCTAAATAGAGTCCGTCCATAAAGTCAACGTTTTTCGGGATTTTTATCCCGAAAG
>DYMH01000083.1 GCA_020721645.1 Draconibacterium orientale | reverse complement strand
CCATAATCAGTGTTTTCTGCAAAAATAAATATTATTTATGTAATTAAGTCTATAAGTTTAAATGCAGAGTGCACCCTTTTTCTTCTCTACTTCCCCACCTGTACTCAAATACCACGAAAAAAAATAACATTGAATGTTTTCATTTTTCGATAGAAATTGCAAGGTGCAGTGGTTCATTTTATTCGTTAAGTTTATTTCTTACGGCATCTATTATTTTCAGTTTGTCGATGATAAGCAAGAGTATATAGATTGTTAAAGATAACAGCAGAGTTATAAATATTATCATTGCAAAATATTTAATTGTCCATTCCAATGCAACTTTTATTCGGTGAATAAAACTTATATTCTTCTCTGTTGCACCTTCATACATCGAAAGTTTTACGGTACAGAATTCATTTTCCGTGTCAAAGTTTCCAAGTTCAACACCTAAACCTTGTGCTTTTTCTTCGATTTCTAAAATTTTGTCGTTGAGTGCAACAAAGTCTGCAATTTGTCCGCCTTTTGCCTTTAAGTCGTTGAGTGATAGAAGAGTTTTTTCGATAGAAGCTTTTTTTGCATTGAGCTGTCTGTACTCGTTGGTTTTGTCCACCTTTGTAATTTCTGTTGCTTTTAAGACTCCGATTTTTTTTAGTTCAACATATAAACTGTCGAATAAGCTTGGATTAACTCCAATAAGCAAATGGATTTGTCGGTTTCCTGTTTGCCCAATATTTTGTTCGTATTGAATAACAGCGTTAAATGCTTTGGATTTGGCTTTTACCCGTTTTTCGTCTTTTTCAAATTCTGAGGTTTTGGTTTTAATCGAAGCCGTTTTCTCGTATTTTTGATTTGAAGCTATGTTGGACGTAAGTTGAACATCAGCTCCTTTCATATACGTTTTTTCGGAAGCATAGTTTTTTCGTAAATTGTCGATACTGCTAAAAAAGTTGTCGCTGTAATCGTTGCCGGTATAGGTGTCTGTTGCCAGATAGCCGTATGCAAGTCGGAATACAAAAAGTATAATAAAAAGTAAGGCAAACCATTTGCTTGTTTTCCAAAATCGTGTTTTAAAAGTTGTTTTCATGTGTATTGTTTTCTTTAAGTTAGTTTAATCATTCAATAAATATAACAATGTTTAAAACTGTCTCTTTTATTTTTTCAATGGATTATTTATATATCCCCATTTTGTGCCAACTTTTACGGGGGCAACATTTTCACTAAAAATGCCGCCGCCATCGAAAACAGCAGGTATTATGAGTTTGCCTGTTTTATCGATATAACCCCATTTTGGGTTGTTTTTTAGTTTCACGCAACACAATCCCTCTGAAAATCCGTTCCAATCAATTTCATCAAAAATAGCATCAATCATTATTTTGCCGGTTTTGTCAATAAAAATCCATCCCGAATTTTCTTCAAGAATAACAGGACAATATCCTTCCGAAAACATCAAGGTTCGGTGATATTGCAAGGGTATTACTAAATTACCTTTAACATCAATAAAACCTACTTTATTGTTATTTCCAACAGCTGCCAAAGATTCTGAAAAAGGACTTGCATAGTCGTACGTTCCTATTGGGACAGTAACATTTCCCGACAAATCGAGGTATGAATAGTTATAACGAACACTGTCCCAATCGGAAATTAATTTTAAGCCCGCCGTTTGATTTATTTCGTAATTTACATTTTGAGGTTTCCAACGATTTTTTTTTGTATGGTTTACTGTATAACTCAGCAATGAACCTATTTTAGAAGAAGTTTGTGTTATAATTGTATCGCCGTTTTTTGATACGTCGATAGAAATATATTTTTTTGAATACAAAATAATTCGATTGGCTTTATTAATCATTCCAAAATGGGTATTAATATGTATTCGTGCAAGTCCGTATCGAAAACTGCCTGCATATTCGTATTGTGGTTCGATTAACCAATCCACATTTTCAACATTTTTTGGATAGTCTGTTGATTTTGAAGGTTTATAAAATGAGTTGAAGCATTGCGAAAAAAGTAAAAGCATACTCATTGAGATCAATAATTTAAAATTTCGTCTCATAGTGTTCCGTTATTTGGTAGAAAATTTGGTACCAACCGGTGCCGTCAATGGAATCGACAAGATAAAAATAAATTATGAATTATTTTAGATTGAAAAGAATAATCCTTTTGAAATTAAACCACTACAAGATAATTTTGAATAATGAATAACGAATTATTTTGTGTTGATAAAACGAAACTGAGAATGTATTATTACTTCAAATTCAACTGTCCGATGAGTTTCAGCAATTGCAATTCGGCAGATTTTGCAGCAAATTGAGCCGACAAAAAGCGACTTTCCGATTCAAATTCTTTGCGTTGAATTTCGCGAAATTCGATTTCGCCAATCGTGCCGCGTTTGTACATTTCTACGGCTAATTGCAGATTTTTTCGTGCATCGCTCAAATTACCGGTTTCCAAATCTGCCAGTGTCAGTGCACCTTTGTAGTTGTTGTAAGTTTGATATAAAATTGTTCGCACGGTGTTCAGATTTTCGTCGGTTTCGATTTGTGCCGTACTTAAATCGACTTTTGCAATCTGACGTTTTCTGTTTGAATTAAAGCCGTCGAAAACCGTGTACGAAAGTTTTACGCCCACAGACGGTCCGGCGACAGTGTTCAATTTCATTGAACCTGCCGAATTGTGCGAATTGTAATATTCGTAATCGGCATAAAGCGAGAGTTCGGGCAAAAATACGGTTTTGGTTTCTCTGTATATTAATTCTTTGAGTTTTAGGTTCGATTCCGAAAGCAAAATATCTTTGTTTTGTTGGGAAAAAGATTGTTGTATTTGTTCAAAATTCAATTCCTCCGACATCGTAATTTCCTTTTCTGCCGAAAATTGAAATTCGGGCACGCGACCCAATGTATTGTTGATATCGGCTTTCAGATTTTTAATTAAAATATCTTGTTTCAAAAGTAAAGAACTGTCGTTGTTTAAATCCAATGAAGCCTGAATTTTGTCAATTTCTGACGCAGCTCCGAGTCTGAATTTCAGCTCAGCCAAATTGAGCCTGAAACGACTGATATTCATTGTGTATTCGAGCACTTGCATTAATTTCTGTTGCTGCACCAATTCAAAATATTGAATTGCCAAATCGAAATACACGTTTTCTATTTCGGCTTCCAGGCGAACGGCATTTTGATTTTCGAATTCCGAAAGTCGATTTTTGCGAATAAACATTGCCGTTCCGTCGAAAACAGTCCAATTCAGCTGAACCAAAGCATCGAGCAGCGAATTGTTCACATTGCTTTGAGTTGTTGTGCCGTCGAAATAATCTGTTCGGTTATCGCTCTGCGAATACAAATTACTGATACCGACATCGATTTTGGGCAAAAAACCGGCATTTCCCAACGAGTTGTTGATTTTCGAGATTTCGGAATTGTTGTTCGCAATCAGAATGCCGTAATTTTTTTCCAAGGCAACCGAAACCAGTTGTTGAAGTGTTGCCGTGTCGGAAGTTTGGGCTTGCATTTTTGACCAAAATATCAAAAAAGAAAATAAAATTATCGATATACGGAATTTCATTTGCAGAAAAAGTTATGATAAAAAATATCAGAGCACATTGAAAGTCTGAGAGTTTATGATTTTTTTCAAATCAATTCTTAATTCGGGCAAATGTTTGTGTATAATTTCCCAGACTTCATATTCGTCGATTCCAAAATAGTCGTGGGCAATGATATTTCTGAAAGCATAAACCTTTCGCCACTCAATTTTTGGGTTTTGTTCTTTAAAAATATCACTCAATTTTCCGACACATTCGCCTAAAATAATAAAATTCATCATTGCGGCATCATAACTTTTATAATCTTCTGTCAGTTCGGAAGCACTTGATTTGTTTTCTGAATATTCTGTCTATTGATTGTATCATTAATTCGATAATCGCAAAATCCTTTTCAAACATATACGGCATCTTTTAAAATCAATTTTTTAAACATTGGTTTAATTGAGCGTTCTCGGCAAATGTCTATTTCTCGATGAAAAGTTTGTTTGAGTATTTCTCTGAGTTCTTGTTTTTTTTCAAAAATCTGAGTTGCATCAAGCGGCATTTCGATGATAATATCAATATCACTTTTGTCATTTTGTTCGTTTCGTGCAAAAGATCCAAAAATACCAATTTTAATGATGCTGTATTTTTGTTGAAATAATTCTTTGTTATTTGCCAGATAATCTAATATATCTTGCCTTTGAATCATATTTTTTGATATTTATACACTTTACAAAAATAGCAAATATTTAGTGATAAAATTCATGGTTTTAAATAAATTGGAAGAGTTAATTGATTTACAATTGTTTCTTACCTTTTTTCGAAGTCAAATAAATATAAAGTGCCGGAATAACGTACAAAGTGAGAATCAGCGAAAAACTTAATCCGCCGATAATGACAATTCCCATCGGAATACGGCTTGTGGCTGCTCCTCCCAAAGCCATGGCAATTGGAAGTGCTCCGAGAATGGTGGCAAGACTTGTCATCAAAATTGGGCGAAAACGTTTCACGGCGGCATCGACTACGGCTTCGCGAATCGGCAATCCGGCGGCTTTACGTTGATTTGCAAATTCTACAATCAAGATTCCGTTTTTGGTAACAATTCCCACAAGAACAATCACCCCGATTTCACTGAAAATATTGAGTGTATCGCCGAAAATCCACAGCGACAATACGGCTCCCGTGAGTGCAAGCGGAACGGTGAGCATAATTATCAGCGGGTCGGAAAAGCTCTCGAATTGTGCGGCAAGTACCAAATATATCAACACCAAAGCCAGCAAAAAAGCAAATAACAGACTGCTCGAACCTTCGCTGAAATCTTTCGAAACGCCGGCTAAACTTGTGCTGAATCTTTCGTTGAGAACCTGTTCCGATATTTTGTTCATTTCCTCGATGCCTTGTCCGAGTGTCAAACCGTCGGCTAAACCTGCCGAAACGGTTGCCGAAACGAAGCGATTGTAACGATAAAGTTGCGGCGGCGTGCTTTCGTATGATAAAATAACTAAATTATCGAGTTGAACGGATTCGCCTTTTTTATTTTTTACAGATATTGTTGTTAAATCCGTAGGTTCGTTGCGAAATTGATATTCTGCTTGTCCGATAACCTGATATTGTTTCCCGTTGAAAATGTAATATCCGTAACGTTGTCCGCTGAAAATCAATTGAATTGTTTCGGCAATATCCTTAACCGAAACGCCCATTTCGCGGGCTTTATCGCGATTTATTTCGACACGTAATTCGGGTTTGTTGAATTTCAAATCCAAATCCACCATATTGAATGCCGGATTGTTTTGTGCTGCGTCCATAAAAATCGGCACAACTTTTTTCAATGCTTCAAAATTCGGAGCCTGAATCACAAATTGAACGGGCAACGACGAGCTGCGGCTGCTTCCGATGGTTTGTTCCTGAACGACGAACGAACGTGCGAAATTCATTTTTTGAACAATTGCAGTGAGTTCGGCGGCAAGTTGAGCCTGCGATTTTTTTCGTTCGTTGGGCGGAATCAAAGTGATTCGATTCATTGAGGAATTGACCGAAGATGTGGAGCCGAATCCGGGGGCGGTAATCGAAATCAGGCTTTCTTTTTCGGTGATTGTGTCTAATATTGCGGCGATTGATAAGTTGTATTCGTCCATTTTGTCGTACGAAATGCCTTCGGGTGCAGTGGACATTACTCGCAAACGGCTTTTGTCTTCGAGAGGTGCCAATTCCGTTGGGATTCCTTTTCCGACAAAAAATATTAAGGCAACGGAAACAAGCATAATAATAATTCCGACCCACGGACGCTGCACAAATTTTTTCAACGAATTGTGATATTTATTTATCATTCCAACAAAAAACGGTTCGGTAACACGAAACAACCAATTTTCGCGTTCGCGATGTTTCAAAATTTTTGAACTCATCATTGGAGTGAGAGTTAGCGAAACAACTGCCGAAATAATAACCGAACCGGCAACAACAACGCCAAATTCTCGAAAAAGACGTCCCGTGAGTCCGCTTAAAAAGATAATCGGAAGAAAAACTGCGGCAAGTGTAATTGTTGTTGAAATGATTGCAAATACAATTTCTTTTGTTCCGCTGTGTGCGGCTTCCGTGGGATTCATTCCTTTTTCTACTTTTGAGTAGATGTTTTCCATCACCACAATGGCATCGTCCACCACAATTCCTGTTGCTAAAACAATTCCGAGAAGCGATAAAATATTTATCGAAAAATCGGAAATATACATGATAAAAAATGAACCAATCAATGAAATCGGAATGGCAATAACGGGAATCATTGTTGTACGCCAATCGCGTAAGAAAAGGAATATCACCAAAACCACAAGAAGAAATGCCAGAATTATGGTTTCTTCTACTTCTGTTATCGCTTTTCTGATAGTTTGAGTAGTATCTTGTGCCACACCGACTTTAATATCTTCCGGTAAATCTTTTTTGATTTGTTCGACACGGCGAAATGCTTCATCTACAATTTCGATATAATTTGCACCGGGTTGCGGAGTCAGAGCCACGCCGACCATAGGGATCAAGCCGTTTCCGCGTAAGATGGTTCGTTCGTTTTCGGGTGCCGTGCGGGCATTTCCCACGTCTTTAAAACGGACAATCACACCGTTTTTTCGGATATTATTAGATTGTTGAAATCGTCTTCCGTTGTTAAACGTCCCATGGTGCGGATTGTCAGCTCGTTGGTCGTGCCTTCGATTCGCCCCGAAGGAATTTCTACGTTTTCGCGCAACAATGCGTTTTTAATATCGAGCGGTGTCAATCCGTAGGCTGATAATTTCACGGGTTCTATTTCGAGTTTCATCGAATATTTCTTTTCGCCCCAAATTCGTATTTCGCTCACACCTTCTATGGTTTGCAGTCGATCTTTAAAATTGCGAATGGCAAAATCGGTAAGTTCGAGCAAATTACGTTTATCGCTTTGAACGGTAATGGATAAAACGGTTTCGGAATTGGCATCGGATTTATTGACAACGGGCGGGTCGGAATCGGGCGGAAGGTTACGAATGGCACGCGAAACCTTATCACGCACGTCGTTGGCGGCGGTTTCCATATCAACTCCCAAGTTAAATTCAACGACAATGGTGCTGCGTCCATCGGAGCTGGTAGATGTTAAACTTTTAATTCCGGAAATTGCACTGATGGATTCTTCTAAAATTTCAGTGATTTGCGATTCCATCACTTCGGCATTTGCGCCGGCGTAATTCGTGGAAACAGTTACTATCGGCGGATCCACGCTCGGATATTCGCGAACACCCAAATATCCGAATCCGATAATTCCGAATAAAACAATCATTATCGAAACAACTGATGATAAAACCGGGCGGTTGATGAAAAGTGAAGATATGTTCATTTTTTCAATTATCAATTATTTTTTTAACAATTACCGGCATTTTGTCTTTTAATGCTAATAATCCGGTTACGGCAACCGTATCGCCTACTGAAACGCCCGATAGGATTTGAACTTGGTCTTCGGTACGGATTCCGGTTTCTACTTTTATCATTTTAATATTTTTTCCGCGACACACCATCAAATTCTGACTGTTCATAAGCGGAACAAGGCATTGTGAAGGAACAAGAATTGCATTTTCCGGATTTTCGAGTTGCAATTCGATATTGGCAAAGGCACCCGGAATGAGTTCGTGATTTGGATTTTTTGTGATTGCACGTATTTTTAATGCCCGCGACTCTTGGTCGATTTCCGATTGTGAGGCGTAAATTTGTGCTGAGTATTTTTTGTCGGAACCCACAATTGTAAACCTGATTTGAGCGGTATTTTTTATGAATCCGGCGTATTTTTCGGGAATGCTAAATTCGATTTTCACGGGGTCGGTTTGTACGAGTACCGAAACGACAGTTCCCACCGAAAGATACGCACCTTCGCTTACGGTTCGCAAACCAAGCGTGCCGTCGAACGGGGCAATGATTGTGCATTTTCTGATTTGAGCATTGAGCAAATCAATGTCGGCTTTCGTGGTTTCCAATTCGGTGTATGCCGCATCGTATTCCACTTGCGCAATTCCGTTGACGGTTAAAAGTTCTTTTTTGCGTTTTTCGTTTTCCACTGCCAATTTCAATTGAGCTGTAAGTCGCCGCAAGCGAGCTTGTAGTTCGGAATCATCAACCTGAACAAGAATTGTTCCTTTTGTTGCATGTCTGCCTTCCGAAATATTGAGCCGAACAATTCGCCCGGCAGTTTCGCTTTTCAATTCCACCATTTCGCCTGCTAAAACTGTTCCCGATGTTGTGATGATATTGCTGAGTTCGTTCGATTTCAAAACTATGGCTTCAATTTCGACAGGTCCTTTTTTCTTTTTTTCGGATTGTTCTTTTTTCTGTGAACAAGAAAATATCAGAAACACAAATGCTATCACTAAAATATTAAAAAAAATTCGGTTCATTTTGATTTTTAAATGGTCGGTAAAGAAATGGATTTTCACTGTTTTGCCCTGTGAAAATCAGTAAATTTAAACATTACGAAGGTAGAAATTTAAAGTCTGACTAAAAAAAACTATGATAAGTTTTTGTTTTTCGCTCATAAGATATATTTAACCAAGCATCATTTTACATTTCGTAAAAATACTTTTAAGCAAGATTTTGATAAATTGGTCGATTATTTTATCCGAATTCATTTGTTTTCTTCGCCTTTTATCAATCTGATAATATTATCGGTGTGCATTAAAATTATTAATATCGAGCAAATTAATAAATAGATAAATGTAGAATTGGACTGCGAAAAAATCATTGAAACAACAGGCATCGATACTGCAATGGAAAGCGAACCCAAAGAAACGTATTTGAAAACGAGTTTTACAATAAAATATATGGCAACCGATATTAAAACAGCTTCGGGAGCAAGCAAAAGCGATGCACCCAAAGTTGTGTTTACGCCTTTTCCGCCTTTAAATTTTAGAAAGATGCTGAAATTATGTCCTAATATTGAGGCAAATGCTACTGAGAAAATAAAGTTTTCGTGAAACTGTATTTCGCAGTATTTTGATAATATGATAACTGTTGAAACAGGCAGCAATCCTTTCAACATATCCAATAATTGCGTGAAAAAAGCAATTTTCTTTCCGGCAACCCGCTTAACGTTGGTTGAGCCGATATTTCCGCTGCCAAACTCACGAATGTTTTTGCCTGTTGATTTTTTGGTAAGAATATATCCAAAAGGAATTGAACCAAGAAGATATGTTAAAAGTACAAGTGTTATTTCTAAAACGATTGTCATTTAATCTCTTTTAAAATCCGGAGAGCTTCATTCACATGTTTTTCGGTTTGAATTTGCGAGTTGAACATGTACACAACTTTCCCGGTTTTGTCCACAACATAAGTTACTCTTCCGGGGATTAATCCCAAAAAGTTTGTGGGAACTTGAAACAGCTTTGTTACTTTTTTGTCTTCATCGCTGAGAAGTGTGAAATTTAATCGGTGTTTCTTGGCAAATTCCAGATGACTTTCGACCGATTGATGACTGATTCCGACAACTTCGGCTTCTGCATCTTTAAAATCTTCATAACTATCTCTAAACGAACAAGCTTGCTTTGTGCAGCCCGGACTGTCGTCTTTGGGATAGAAATAAATGATGATGTTTTTTTTACCCAAAACCGAGTCGATTGTGAAGAGATTTCCGTTTTGGTCTTTCAACGAGAATGAAGGAATTGAACTTCCTATTTCTATTTTACTCATTTTATTGGGGTTATTATTGAAACTGAAATAAAGTGCAAAAAGTATTAAATAGATTGAAATATAAAATCTGTAAAAATTTCGAAACTTTTTATAATCACTGTTTTCGGGATAAATATTTCCGAATAAAGCTTTAATTTCTTTTAAAAATACAGGTTTTATATTGATAATCCAACTGTTGGTTTGGTAAACAATTTTCCGAAATTTGCTGCGGTAAAATGTAAACGGCAAACCCCAAATGAAGAAAATAATCAGCCAAATGTTGTTTAACAAAAAGTCTTTCATAATTATTTTTTAGGAAACCAAGGAATGAATGAACTTGTTTTTCTGATATATTCTTGATATTCGGGCTTTTCCGATTTCAACGATTTTTCCAAAAGTGCAATACCCGAAACTTTTATTATCATGAGTGTCATGATTACAGAACCTATTATAGTCCAATAACTTCCGGCGGCAATACTAAAAAATGCAAACGACCACCAAACTGCCGAATCGCCGAAATAGTTGGGATGTCTGGTGTATTTCCAAAGTCCGGTGTTGAGAACTTTTCCTTTGTTGAGCGGATTTTTTTTGAATTGCGAAAGTTGAAAATCGCCGCCGGCTTCAAAAATAATTCCGATGATAAAGAAAAATATTCCGATGTAATCGAAAATTGATAAAGAATCGGACTTTGTAAAATATTGAGTTCCAATTAAAGGCATCGAAATTAACCACATCAAAATTCCCTGCAAAAGAAATGTTTGAAAATAGCTGATCCACCAATAGCGTTTTTCGCCGTAGTTTTTTCTAAATTCACGATATCGAAAATCTTCTCCTTTGCCAATATTCCGTAGTGCGAGATATATTGAGAGTCTTAAACCCCAAACAGTTACAAGTATCAAAAGAATCGTGTTTCGAGTGAAATATTCGTCATTTAAAATATAATAAAAAGCATTTACAATAACAAATCCCAAGCCCCAAAAAATATCTACAATACTCACATTTTTTATAAATACGCTTACAATCCAAAGCAGTGTAACAATGGAAATTATCAATAACAAAGCGTTTAAATAGTTAGAAATCATCGTATTTAATTTTCCGTTAAAATTGATATTGCTGTTGTTCCAATTCCGGCGTGCATACCGATAACGGGCGAAATATCAACAACCGAAACAGGCTCCTTGCCTGTAATTTTCATCATTTTAAGTTTTTGATTTTCGGCATCTTCAATGTTGTGAGCATGAAGAATAATGTAGTTCCAAACCGATTTTCCTTCGGTAATTTTCTGAATATGATTGATTACTTTTTTCATATTCGACTTGTAGCTGAATGCTTTGCCGAAAAGTTGCGAATTTCCTTTTTCGTCCATGGATACAATTGGATTAACTCCCAAAAGTTTGGCAATTAATCCTTTTGTTTTAGAAACGCGTCCGCCTTTTATCATGTATTTTATGTCTTTTACGCTCACAAATATTTTTGCATTTTCGCGCCAGCTGTTAAACGAACTGATAATTTCCGCCGATGTTTTCCCTTCTTCAATGGCTTTTGCCGTTTTTAAAACCAGTAAACCCAATGCTCCGGACAAGTTTTTAGAATCGAGAACATGAACCGGTTTGTTAAATTCTTTTTCAATCCGTTTGCCGGCTTTGAGACTGCTTTCGTATGTACCACTGAATTTTCCGGTCAAGTGAATGGCAATTATTTCGTCGTAATGCGAAGCCAAATGCGAGAAAATGTTGGTAAATGCCTTTTCGTTTATTTGTGATGTTTTCGGGAAATCGTCGCTCGTTTCGAGCAAATCGTAAAACTGTTCGGGCTGAACTGTTACTTTATCTAAATAATGACTGTCGCCGAAATTGATATTTATCGGAACACTGTTTATTTGATAAAAATCTAATATTTCTTGTGATAAATCGCATGCAGAATCGGTAACAAGAGCAATTTTCCATTTTCGGTTTGTTGCTGTTTCGTATTGCCGAACCATATCGTCAACTTTTTGGAAAGTGATTGTGCCGTAGTTTTTCAATTTGTGAAATAATTCAGAAGGTTTGTCGGTATGAACATGCAATCGGCAAACACTTTCAGAGCCTGCAATTACAACAGAATCGCCTGCATTATTGAGTGTGTTTTTAAGTTCTTCGTTCGATATTTTCAGGTTTTTGACAATTGCTTCTGTGCAATATCGATACGTGATTTTTTCTTCGTGAATTTCATCATCGTGTATAATTGATATATTTTCAGATGTTTCCGTATAAATTTCTCTAAGATTTCCCTTTTTTATAAAATCAATAATTCCTTCAATAAAAAGGACAAAACCTTTTGCACCGGCATCTACAAAATTGTATTTGCTCAGAAGTTTCATTTTTGATGTCGTGTCTTTCAACGATTTTTGAAGAATTTCGAGCGATTCGACGAAAATATTTTTAAAATTATCGGCAACATTTTTTTTACTTTCCAAAAATTCCGACCACTCTTTTATTACGGAGAGCATGGTTCCTTCAACCGGATTTGATACAGCCTTGTAAATATAAGGAATCGATTTTTTGATGCTTTCAACAAAATCCGAAAAATTAATGAGTTGCTTGTTTTTTGTTTCTCGGCTCACTCCGTAAAGAAATTGGGCAAATATCACGCCCGAGTTTCCTCGTGCCCCTATCAGAGCGGCTTCTGCAATGTTATTGAATGTGGTTTTATACGATTTATTTGGTTTGATATTATCAATTACCGACCGAACGGTTGAAGCCAAATTGGTTCCGGTGTCCTTATCGCTTACCGGAAAAACATTTATTCTGTTAATTTCTGACTGGTTTTGCAAAATTCTTTTTCCGCCCGACAGAAAAGCATAATATAATATTCTGCCGTCTATTTCTGAAGTGAAATTGTTATTCATTTTTATTCAAATTATTGATTTTGAAGCCTTTTATTGTAGTTTTTTTTGTAAATAAGGATATTTATCTCTTATAAAAATTGTACACAAATTGTTTTTGGTTTAAGTTACAGTTGATTTTTCTGTGATTAAACTAAACATTAGGTTTGTGCAAAAATAATGAATTTATGATATATAAACAAGATATTATTTATATTTATTCTAAATAAGATAAAACAACATGATTTATCAGTATTTCACATTTAATTACGTTCGATTTATGTTTGAAAAAATTAAATCTTGAAACCAATAAGTGCTTTAAAATTGTTGGAGAAAGATAGAATAAAATGATTCAAAATTTTCAATAATATTGCCATTTTTCATTACTTTCGCTTTTTTTATAATTGCGATTATTGAATACAAACACAATGAAACCTTCAATTCTTAAACAAACTGCTGCGAAAATAGAAAAAAGTCATGTACGTTTTGGCTTTGTTGGAATCATTGTAACTATGGGCATTGTGTACGGCGATATCGGCACTTCGCCCCTCTATGTGATGAATGCTTTGATTGACGGCACGCACAACACGCCCGATTTCATAATCGGAGCTATTTCGTGCGTCATTTGGACCATCACATTTCAAACAACCATAAAATATGTACTGATCACTCTCAAAGCCGATAACAACGGCGAAGGCGGAATATTTTCGTTGTATGCTCTTTTGCGAAAAAAGAAAAAATTTGTTTACACATTTGCAATTATCGGCGGAGCAACATTTTTGGCCAACGGCGTGCTAACACCGTCAATAACCATTACCTCAGCCGTCGAAGGTCTTAAATTAATCAATCCGCAACTGCCTGTTATTCCAATCGTTTTGGGCATTTTTGTCATTTTGTTCGTTGCACAACAATTTGGAACCGATAAACTCGGAAAATCTTTTGGACCGCTGATGTTGATTTGGTTTTCGGTTCTCGGAATCTTGGGTTTAGTCGAAATATTTTCATTCCCCCAAATATTAAAAGCTTTTAATCCGTATTATGTCTATGTTTTTCTCAGTCAATTTCCCGAAGGATTTATCTTGCTCGGTGCTGTTTTTCTCTGTACTACCGGAGCCGAAGCCTTGTATTCCGATTTAGGACATTGCGGCTATAAAAACATCAAAATTTCATGGATTTTTGTTAAAACCACATTGATATTAAATTATTTGGGACAAGGCGCATGGGTATTGACACATGCCGATATCACCACAGGCGATACAAATCCATTTTACTCAATCATGCCACAGTGGTTTTTGCTGCCCGGAATCATTTTAGCAACTTTCGCTTCTGTTATTGCCAGTCAAGCCTTGCTGAGCGGAACTTTTACTTTGATTTCAGAAGCCATACAATTGAACTTTTGGCCCAAGTTAAAAATCAATCACCCAACGCAAATCAAAGGGCAGATGTATATTCCGTTTATCAATTGGATGCTCTTTTTCTCGTGTATCTTCGTTGAACTTTATTTTGTTGAATCCACTAAAATGGAAGCGGCTTACGGGCTTGCAATTACCATAACAATGATTATGACAACTATTTTAGTCACCTATCATCTCAAATTGAATAAAAATCGTCGTCCTTTTATAGTTTTCTTGTTCCCGGTGGTTTTTATCACCATAGAATTGACCTTTTTATTTGCAAACATGAACAAATTTTTGCACGGCGGTTGGTTTACAATTGTGCTGGCATTTATTTTTGGGTTGATTATGTATGTGTGGTTCAGAGCACGGGAAATTAAGAAGAAATATTTGCAATTTTTTAAGTTTGCCAACTATTCTTCCGCCATCAGCGATTTGCAAAAAGATGAGAAAGTGCCCTGTTTTACTTCAAATTTGGTCTATCTCACCAAAGCCGATACCACAACGGATATCGAAAGTAAAATTATCTATTCGATATTGAATAAATTTCCGAAACGTGCCGATAAATATTGGTTTTTGCATGTAAATTATACCGATGAACCTTCGGGAATGGGCTATTTTGTTACAAAGTTGATCCCCGATGTGGTCTATCGCATTGATTTTAATATCGGTTTTCGAGTGAGCCCTAAAATCAATATCTTCTTTCGCAAAGTGATAGAAGATCTGATAAACAGTAAAGAAGTTGATATCGTAAGCCATTTTCCGTCGCTCAAAAAACATCACATTCCCGGCGATTTTAAGTTTGTTTTAATCGACAGAATTCATACGTTCGATATCGATTTGAAATTTTCCGATCGATTTATCATGAGTTTGCACGAAGTTATAAATAAAATCAGCATTTCGGAAAGCAACGCTTTTGGCTTGGATACCAGTGTGGTGATCGACGAAAAAGTGCCTTTGCACAATAAAAGGGTAGCTCCCGTTAAGTTGTATCGAATTAAATAGAAAAGAATTTACACTTACCCTGCCGAAGGGGCGAAACGCCATATTGCTTCCATGCCCTTTCCAATATAAAATCACACTCACTTATATTTTCTTGGGTATCAAATAAACTTTTGCTTTGTTTTTGGCGTTCTTCGTAATTTGATTAGCCGCAGCATTTATGTTATGGAATGGATTTATTATATTCAGGGCTTTCTCAAACAACCGAAGTCTTTAAACTGATTCGAAGCATCATTTTATCCTCAAAAAAATAATTCATCATTCATAATTCATAATTGTCTTGTTGTGGTTTGATTTCAAAAGGATTATTACGATATTGCTGATAATTATGAATGATAAATTATAAATTATGAATGAAAATGCCATAAAACAAAAGAGTTTTCAGTTGGCAGTCAGAATAATACGTTTGTCTCAATATTTACAAAAAGAAAAGCAAGAATATGTTTTGAGCAAGCAAATTTTGCGAAGCGGAACTTCCGTTGGAGCAAACATTCGAGAAGCCCAAAATGCCGAAAGCAAAGCCGATTTTATACATAAATTTTCAATCGCACAAAAAGAAACTGATGAAACTCTTTATTGGCTCGAACTTATGAAAGAAACTGAAATCATTACACTCAAAGAGTTTGAATCAATCTATGCTCAAACAACCGAAGTCTTTAAACTGATCCGAAGCATCATTTTATCCTCAAAAAAATAATTCATCATTCATAATTCATAATTGT
>DYMH01000082.1 GCA_020721645.1 Draconibacterium orientale | reverse complement strand
TTTGATTAATACACAAAAATTCTGTAAAAATTTTGAAAATCTATACCAAAACGGGCGATACCGGGCAAACATCTTTATTGAGCGGCGAGCGTATCGAAAAATCTGCAATCCGAATCGAAGCCTACGGCACGGTCGATGAACTCAATTCGTTTCTGGGCTTACTTCGCACCGAAATTGAAGACCGTGATGTTTGCGAACAACTGAACACGATTCAGAACAAACTTTTCAATTTGGGTTCTTTGCTGGCAACCGAAAAGGAAACAACGTTCAAATTACCGAAAATAGAAGAATCGGACATTTTTTTTCTCGAAAAAAAGATTGATGAGATGAACGAAATTCTGCCGGCTTTGAAAAATTTTATTCTTCCCGGCGGAAACCGAGCTGTGGCAATGTGCCATGTTTGCCGAACAGTTTGCCGGCGTGCCGAGCGTAATGCCGTTCGGATTCCGAACCATACGTCAACCGACACGGTGTGTATAAAATACCTCAATCGCTTGTCGGATTATTTTTTCGTATTGTCGCGATATGTCGGCAAATTAACATCTGCTCAGGAAATAATTTGGGTTTCCTAAAAATTATTTCATTTTCAGTCCGATAAACGTTATATCATCTCTCTGCGACTGTTCGTCTTGGTATTTTAATAAAATATCATCTAAAATATCTTTTTGTACTGACATTGGCAAAGTTGCAATTTCATTGAGTACTAACATCAATTTTTGTGTGCCGAATCGAATGCGATTTTTATTGTTTTGGTCGATATACCCATCGGTAGATAGATATAAAATATCACCCGAATTAACATTGAGAGCAATATTCGAGAATTTTGCTTTGCTTCGTGTGGACAATACACCTCCGGCAGATTTTCGAGAACCTCTGATTTTCAACAATTTTTGTTCGGATTCCGAATAAACGTACAAATCACGTTTTGCACCGCCAAAAACTACTTCTCGATTCTCATTACCGATTTTGGAAATTCGTACAAAACACATGTCCAAACCATCGCGGTTGTCAGTTTCTTTTTGTTTTAGTATCTGATTAATATTATCGTTCAGTGTCGAAAGAATGCGTCGGGGAAGGTAAATTTTCTTTTCGTTTACAATTTCATTGAGTAAACTGTTGGCAATAAGCGACATGAAAGCCCCCGGTACACCATGCCCTGTACAATCTACGGCAGCTACAAATCGATATTCATCGCTTTCGCTGTACCAATAAAAATCGCCCGAAACAATATCTTTTGGCTTGTAAAGAATGAAATTCTCCGAAAATTCATCAAGCTTACTTTGAGCCGGTAAAATTGCACTTTGAATGGTTTTTGCGTATCGAATACTGCTTTGAATGTGCTCGGTTTGTCGATTTATTTCTTCATTTTGCGAGACAAGAATATCCTTTTGAGCCATAATTTCTTGCTCTGCCGATTTCAAGTTGCTGACATCGGAATCGATAGCAAAAATTTTGATAACATTTTTATTTTCGTCCAATATTGGAGTCCAAGTTGTTTGAAGCCAGATATTTCCACCGGTTCTTGAAACAATCACATTGCTATCGACAATAGTTTTCTTTTCGGTAAAAATTCTATTTACGGTGTCTTTTGTTCTATCATTAAATTTCCCGGATAATATATTTCGCCCCATTTCAACCACAAATTCATCGAATGTAAAACCATACATGCGTGTAAATCCTTCATTAACCCAAATAAAATCGCCTTTTTCATCTAAAATGGCAACAGCATTTTCTGTTTCCCGTGCAACGATAGACAATTTTTCGAGTTCCTGATTCGACAATTCTAATTTTTGCTTTTGTTCGAGAATTTCTTCCTTTTGTGCTTCGACTTCTTTTGTACGTTCGTGAACTCTAAATTCTAAGACTTCATTCTCAATATTCAATTTTCGGGTTCTCAATTTTATAAAAAGATAGATACTTAAAATAACAAGAATCCCCATCATTGTTAAAAACCATGTTGTAAGCCAAAATGGTGGTTTTACGACAACTTTAATCGAGAGTCCGGTTTGCTCATCGCTCCAAACCCCGTCATTATTTGTTGCTTTTACTTTGAAAACGTAATCTCCGGCAGGCAAACTTGTAAAAATGGCATATCGGTTTGTCCCCAAATCAATCCATTCATCATTGAACCCTTCCATTTTGTACATGTACCTATTTTGACTTGGATTTGTAAAATCAAGTGATGCAAATTCGAATGAAATGACATAGTCTTTATACGATAATTGGACTTCGGCGAGCTCTGTGGGCGACTTTGAACAGAACGAATTTTGGAGTGTAAAAAAAGATTTATTAAAAATTTTAAACTCTGTCAGCACTACTTTTGGTCGATGTTTGTTTAACAGAATTTTTTCGGGTTGTAACATTGTAAATCCCGAAATATTTCCAAAATACAAAGTGCTGTCTTTCATTTTGATACAAGCATTCCGATTAAATCCCGTTTCTTCCAAACCGTCCGAAATTCCGAAAACCGTAAATTGCTTTGTGTTGATATTGTATTTTGTCAATCCCTTTCCGGTACTGAGCCAAAGATTTTTAGAATTATCTTCGACAATTGATAATACGCTGCCGTTTTTAAATGAATCATCGAAATATTTTTTGAATGTTCCGTCTTTTTTGATAAATTGATAGAGCCCGGCTCCATCGGTTCCAATCCATAAATGGTTTTCGGAATCTTCATAAATTGCATTGATAGTGTTTACATCAAGGTCTTGTGCATCGGACGATTCGTTGATAAAACGCGTAAAATTATGTTGCAATTCGTTGTACAAACACAATCCTCCGGCTGTTCCAACCCAAATTGCACCGTTCGTGTCTTGGAAAATTGCAGAAATATAGCCGTTGGCAAGTGTCGTGTTATCTTTTTCGTCTGACAGAAAATGTTCAATTTTAGGTTTTCCGGCAAGTCCAAAAGTCATGCAATCGACACCGACATTGGTTCCGAGCCACATTCTGCCGGAAATGTCCTGCATCAATACATTGACTTGATTGCTATTTAAACTATTGGAATTGTCCTTATCTGAGCCAAAATTTTGAAAAATAAATTGTCCGTTTTTCTCTGAAATTTTGTCGAGCCCGCCTTGGTATGTACCAACCCAAAGATTATTGTTTTTATCAATTAACAATGAGCGAACACGGTCTTTGCTTAATGAATTGGAGTTGAAATTACTGTGATAAAAAAATTGTGCGGTGTTGGCGGCTCTGTCCACACGACTTAATCCGCCGTTGGCTCCCAACCATAAAATATTTTCATTTTGTGCGGCAATTGCCATCACAGAAGTAGCAGCCAATACACCGGGATTTTTGGAATTATATCGAACACTGACAAATTTTTGCGGTTTTAAATCTAAAATATTTATTCCGCCGCCTCGCGTTGCAATCCACAAATTACGAGCATTATCCTCAAAAATAGATTCTACGGTATTGAAACTGAGACTTGTCGGATTATCTGCATCGTTCATGTACGATTTAAACATTCCGGTTTCCGGGTTGAAAACATTGATTCCTCCGTTGTATGTTCCAATCCAAAATGTTCCCTGCGAATCTTCGAGAATTGCCTGAACACGATTGTCACTCAGCGAATTTGGGTCTTTATCAATGTGCTTGTATGTGGTAAATGTTTCACTTTCGGCATTAAAAAGATTTAATCCATCGGTGCGTGTTCCTACCCAAAGCCGCCCTTTACGGTCGACATAAAGAGATTGAATACCGGAAGCACTGATACTCGCCGGATTTTTTTCATCGTGCTTATAAACAGTAAATTGCTGATTTTTTGAATTATATTTATTCAAGCCTTCAGCCGTTGCAATCCAAATATTATTATTAAAATCAACAGCCATTGCCCCACAATTGTTGCTGCTCAGCGAATTTGGATTATCTTTTTCGGGCGAAAAACGTGTAAAATCATTCGTATTTTCATTGTATCGATTCAATCCGCCCCGTGAACACGAAACCCAAATTGTTCCGTCTTTATCTTGAACGATTCCGCGTATTAAATTGCTCGAAATTGTTTTGTTATTATCGGGTTCCGAAGTAAATATTTTATTTGTTTTTTTTGTTTGGTCTAAACAATTTAATCCACCGCGATATGTTCCTATCCAAAGTCGGTTTTTATTATCGTGAAATAAAATGCCGAAATTTGCTGAAATCAAAGAGCACGAATCATCGGGGTCGTGGTAATATGTCGTAAAATTATAGCCATCGTATTTATTTAAGCCATTCTGAGTTCCAATCCAAATCAAATCATTCTTATCTTGAACAATTGTGTAAACTGCATCGTGCGACAAACCTTGTTTTATGGAAATATGACGGAATTTAAGGTCCGAAATTTGCCCATAAACGACTTGAATTGACCCGATTAGCAGGATAATAATGATTTTAATCTGCTTCATACATTGATATTTGAGCAATAAAAGTATTCAATTCTTATCAAATCGACAAGTTTTTCGTACAATTTTTTGATTCTTCATTAAAATTTAACAATCCTTGTGTCGAAAGAATTAGTAAAAATTTGGTTTTCGAGACAAAATCCGGAATATTTCCGTAATTGTTGAAATTACAAGGCGATTAAATTTTTATTTCAGCAGGAAAATATTCAAATTCGTAGTCAAAAATTTGATAATGCTTGATATTTTATACGAAGATAATCATCTAATTGTTGCAAATAAAAAATGCGGTGAAATTGTTCAGGGCGACATCACCGGCGACCGCACTCTTGCCGATGATGTGAAAGAGTATCTGAAAATAAAATATCAAAAACCGGGCGAAGTTTTTTTGGGAATAACTCATCGAATCGACCGTCCCACAAGCGGTGCGGTTATTTTTGCCCGCACATCGAAAGCCCTTGGGCGAATCAACGAAATGTTTCGCGAAAAACGTATTGTCAAAACTTATGTGTGTGTTGTGGACACTAAGCCTCCCAAAGAATCTGACCTATTAACTCATTTTATTTATCGGGAAGAAAAAATTAATAAATCTTTTGCCCTTGATGTCCAAAAATACGATGCCAAACCTGCAAGTTTAAGTTACAAACTTCTTGGCTCGTCCGAACGGTTTCACCTTCTCGAAATTGATTTGCAATCGGGGCGACACCACCAAATAAGGGCACAATTGGCAACTATCGGCTGCCATATCAAAGGCGATTTAAAATATGGTGCGGCACGCTCGAATGCCGATGGCGGTATTCATTTGCATGCTTGCCGTATCGACTTTAAACACCCGATAACAAAAGTTAATATTCACATTTTTGCTCCACCGCCCAACGATTCTGTTTGGAATTTTTTTAGAAACAGCCTACCGGAATAATTTTATTATGAAATTATCAAAAATCGCACATCGTCTTTTTCTTATTTTGACTATGATAAATATAAATCTGTCGATTGCACAGACTACAAAAAACGATTTTATAATTTCTCTGCTCAGCAAAAATCTCAAATACAACGAGCAATCGGCTACTTTTGCAGTGGGGCTGAAAGCCGAATATTTTATAAGCCCAAAATTGAGTGCCGAAACCCAAATATCGTTTGGGAAATATTATTTACAAAGTCCCGTAACATTAACTCCGGGAGCAATTGTTACCGAAATTGCAGCTTTATACACGCTCTATTCAGGTAAAAAATTCCCGACTGTTGTTTTTCTCTTGTTTGCAGACAGATTTTCGTACACATTTGATTTAACATCAAAAATTTCGGTCGCTCCCACCCTTTGTCTCATTAATTTTGAAATGTTTACCGATAAAGGGATTTACGAAGAATTGGAATTTTATTTTCCTGCAAACGTGGGTTTGAAAATGAATTTTAGATTGGGCAAAAATTTCATGCTGTCAGTTTTTGCAAATGCCAAAATACCTTACAATAAGCCAATATTAGGCTATGAGTTTGGCTTCTCTTGTGGGCGAATTTTCAAATTTACAAAAAAAACACAAGCCGAACCGATAAATTTTGAGTGATATGTAGTGAATTTTTGTTAGCTTAGGGACTGTAACGAAATAAGTTATTCATTTGGTAATGATTTCGCTGAAGCATTCGGCTAAGGCTCTGCCTTAGTCGAATATTTTAAAAGAGGCTTTGCCTCGAATAAATACAATGAAAACAAAGCGAATTTGTTTTTAAAAATAACCATGTTATTTCGTTACAAATACTTAGTAATTTAGCTTATTGCAAAGAAATTTTTAGTGTTTTCCTGAATATCCTCAATTGAAAAGGATATTTTTTGTATGAATCTCAAATTCATTTCCTCATTTTCATTTCAACAGAACCCCTCATTGTGCATTCATCGAAACAATAAACTCTTCGTTGCTCGATGTCTTGGAGAGGCGGTCGCGGATAAATTCCATGGCTTCAATAGGGTTCATATCCGAAAGATAATTACGCAGAATAAACATTTTGCTGAGCATATTTTTTCCGTACAATAAATCTTCGCGACGTGTTCCCGAAGCATTGATGTCCACAGCGGGATAGATACGCTTGTTCGACAGGCGACGGTCGAGTTGTAATTCCATATTGCCGGTTCCTTTAAATTCTTCAAAAATCACTTCGTCCATTTTAGAACCGGTATCAATGAGTGCGGTGGCAATAATGGTGAGCGAACCGCCGTTTTCGATATTACGTGCTGCACCAAAAAATCGTTTGGGTTTGTGCAATGCGTTGGCTTCTACTCCACCCGAAAGAATTTTCCCCGATGAAGGTGATGCTGTGTTATAGGCACGTGCCAAGCGGGTGATGGAGTCGAGTAATATAACAACATCATGCCCGGTTTCCACTAAGCGTTTTGCTTTTTTTAAAACCATTTCCGATACTTTCACATGATTTTCTGCCGGTTCGTCGAAAGTTGATGCAATAACTTCGGCATTTACGCTGCGTTTCATATCGGTTACCTCTTCCGGACGTTCATCAATGAGCAGGATTATCATGTAAACTTCGGGGTGATTGCTTGCAATGGCATTTGCTATTTCTTTGAGTAACACAGTTTTACCCGTTTTCGGTTGGGCTACAATCAGTCCGCGTTGTCCTTTGCCGATGGGCGAAAATAAGTCGATAACACGTGTTGATAAGGAGGCGTTTTTTCCGGTGATATTAAATTTTTCTTCCGGAAATAAGGGAGTTAGGTGGTCGAAAGACATTCTATCGCGGACGCTTTCGGGCGATTTGCCGTTGATAGTTTCTACTTTTATCAGCGGAAAATATTTTTCGTTTTCTTTCGGCGGGCGTATGGCTCCCGAAACGATATCTCCGGTTTTTAGTCCAAAAAGTTTGATTTGCGATTGCGATACATAAATATCATCGGGCGAGTTAAAATAATTAAAATCGGCAGAACGTAGAAATCCGTATCCCTCCTGCATTATTTCCAAAACCCCGGAATTGCTGATGATGGCATCAAATTCAAAATTCTTATCCAAAACGCGTTTAATATTTTTGTCGAAATTTCCGTTTACAGTGTGCCCGCCCTGTTTTTCGGTACTGACTATTTTTTTCAATTGACCTTCTTTCTGAAAATCTTCTTTGATATTTGATTTGTTATCGGAAAGAAGTTCGCTTTCTGTGTTTTTTCGGTCAAATTTTTGTTCTTTGGATTTTTGTTGCGGGGCGGAAGGCGTTTGAGTATTTTTTACAATTTTTTTGCGTTCGATAATTCGAGGACGCCGTTTGATGTTTTCATTAGAATTTTCCGATGTCGACTCGGTGGAATTATTTTCGGTGTCTTTGTTTTCGGTTTGTTTTTCGTCCTGAATCTCAGTTTTGGACAAATCCATAGGCACCTCGTTCAGGTTTTCGGAAATTGTTTTTTCGTATTCATCGAGCAAATGTTCGGTCTCGATTTCTAAATACGTCGGACGCTGCGATTTGTTATTTTGTACTTGTGAAATTTTTTGAATCAGGTCTTGTTTTTTGAAACCTTCCGCTCTTTTTATTTTGAAACTTTTGGCAATGAGCCGTAATTCGGGAAGTTTTTTTTCTTCAAGGTCTTTTATGTCGTACATATCAATTGAATTGGAATAAAAAATTGGCATTTTTTATCAAGCATTTGCAACATAAGGTCGCAGTTCATTCCCAACGGAAAATGCTTGTTTTGAAAAATAATGATGGGGAAATTGTAGCAGTTTATTGTTGATTCGGGCGGAACTTAGAATAAGAAATGCGTGTTCCGTGAATAGAATGCAATATTAAGCAATTCATTTTGTTTCTGCAAAATTTATTTTCGATTTTTTTTATACTTTTTCCTGTGTTTTAACCTTCTATGCTTCCTTGTTTTTTATTGAGTGATGGACATTTTTGATTTTTTAAGGTAAATTTTACCCTTTTTAATTTTCTCAATAACAAATAGATTTTTTAAAGGAAATTCGTCTTCTGTATCAACAGGATAAATGGCATTCCAAACATTTTTTTCCAAATCTTCGGCTCTGTATAATTCGGTTTCCGATGAGTTTTCGGTTTCGTGAAGAATGAGTTCGGAGGTGTTTCCGCGTTGAAATTTTGGGTGGCGCGGTTCAAGGAACAGTTGTCCTTTGCAATTGATTTTATCCACACGGCATTCAATTTCGTTGCCTATTGCGAATTGATATTTTTCCCGGTCGTAATATTCCGAAGTCAATAAATGCCGAAATCCGAAAGGGTCTTCGAGCACGTAAAACAATCCGTCGGGCGTATCTACGGTTTTGAGAATTTTGAAGGGGTAGGTTTGAAATTCTTCGAGTTTTTGCATCATATCAGAATAAAAAAGAAAAACCTCGCCGAAACGAGGTTTTTCGGAGACTAATTATTTTTTATAAATATTGACATTGCTTATTTCCCAAGTCAATTTGCCCGATGCAGCCCGTGTATATTTGAAGGCGATATGAACATTCGGTTTCCCTGCAAAAGACGAAATATCGAATTTACCGGAATTATTAAATGTAAAGTCATTTCCTCCAAATTGCGGATATGCAACTTCGGTCCATGTTGCAAGAACAGGGTCGCCGCTGCCTGTATAATCCGTTGAAATTAAAAGTTTTAAATCGTTCCATGTTGTGATACCGTTCACGGCATATTCAAATTCTAAATCTGCTCCGGTTAATGTTGTAAAATCCAGAGTATCACTAATCAACCAATCTTCATCGGCTCCTGTTATCGAGGAACCGGTTCCCATCGAGACACAGCCATCGTCATACGTTGCGGTATGCCATTCGGCAGTGCCTATTTTGCTGATTTGGGTGAATGTTCCGAATGAGCTTGTGAAGTTTTCTTCAAACCAAGCTCCGAAACGTTCCTGAGTGAATTTTACATCTTCCGTTCCGCGAATATACAATTGTTTGGTTTTCGTAGAACCGCTCACATATTCGGTGAATACGGCTGTGATGTCGCCGCTTCCGGTCGGAACGAGTTGGGCGGCAAAACTTGCGTAACCACTTGTGCGAACATCGGCTGTTACTTTCATTGTGTCGATAATATAAACATCGCTGGTTTCTTTATTTTCCCAATCGGCATAAGTTTTACCGAGTTCCGATGTTTTAAATTGAACGTTTTTAAATGTGATTAAGGTATTGTAATCGGTTCGTGCGGGAGAAGCGGTAAATCCAAGGTCTTTGACACGCGGTTTTATTTTCACGCCGCCGGGACTTGCAAAAAGGTAGTCTTTAATCAAGGGTTCGGGAATTTGCCCTACGCCGCCGTTGTAATCGGCTCCGAGTTTATAAACGCCGCCGTAAGTCCCCAAATAGAGACCTTGACATTTGATATAAACCAATTGACCAATCGGATAGCGGAGATATGTTCCCGTTGCTCGAATATCAATTTCGATTCCGGCACTGCTGTCCTGCACGACCAAGGCTTTGTAATAATTACCCGATTCGTCGTTGGCAATAACAGTTGCCTTGATGTAAACTACGGTATCAATTTTTTTTAAGGCTCCGGAATTTGTCGGATCCACGATTTGGTACAAATCGGCAATCGAAATCACCGGTTTCAGCAAACTTGTATCAACGTATTGATATTCCGGTTCGTTGAATTCTTTATTGACACAACTTGCGGCAAACACTATTATTCCGAAAAGAAATGTTGCGTATTTTAATATTTTGAATTTCATTTTTTTTATTTATTAATTTGAAAATGTTTTGAAAAAGCCGCAACGTATTTACGTTTTGGCTTTTAAAATTATTGAACAACCACAGAAACTGCATCAATTTCCCATGTTGCAGCTCCTGATGTTCCGCAAGTGTATTTAAAAGCAAAGTGAACATTAGTTTGACCTGTAAAACTCCTGATATCAACCGGTCCCGAGCTGATAAATGTCCAACTTGCACCGTCGGTATGCGTGAAGCTTAGCGATTGCCATGTTGCATCATTCGGGTTTCCGGTTCCGGTATAGTCAGTAGAAATCATAAGCGTTAAATCTTCCCAAGTCGATACGTAATTTGCCGCGTAATTAAAACTGATATAAGCGTTTGAAAAAGTTGATAAATCCAAAGCCGGCGAAATCAACCAATCTTCGTTCGCACCTTGATTGTATCCGGTGATATTGGCAAAGTCTTTTCCGTTGTAATTTTTCTTATACCAAGATGCAGTCCCGCTTACACTGTTTGCGGTAAAAGGACTTAAACTTGTAGTAAATAATTCGTTCAGAACATAAGTTCTCGAAATTCTTTCGCCGTTCATATCTATATCGCTTGGGCTGTTGATATACAGCTGTTTTGTAGAGCCGAAAACCGAATAAACAACGTCCATTTTTCCGTTACCGTTCGGGACCGGAGTGCCGATAAATGTGGCATACGATGATGTTCTGAGAACTGCGGTGTTTTGATAAAAATCTTCAATCGTTCGCTCAAACGCCGAAGTTGTTCCCGATACCGGTTCCGAAAGGTTTTTTGCGGTATCGGCAACCGAAAATTCAACTCCTTCGAGTCGAATGAAAGTATTAATGTCGTTTTCCGTCAGCTCGTGAATCTTTTTTACCTTTGGAACAATCGGCACGCCGCCGTCCACTCGGAAAATGATTTTCGGGAAAGCTACTGCCGGAATAGGCAAAGAACTGCCGTTGGAGTTGAAACGCAATTGCAAAACGCCTCGTCCTTTGTAATTTTCCAAGATTAAATCTTTACATTTCACATAAACCAACGAGCCTAAGGGATATTTTACGAATAAATCGGAAGAATTGATTTCAATATCGATGCCTCCCGTAGAATCCTGAATCACAAGTTTTTCATAAAAATTGCCTTGACTGTCGTCGGAAATAACAGTTCCTGAAATCACCAAATCGGTGTCTATTTGGATTGCAGAACCTTGATACAAGGCTTTCAACTCCGAAATTGTGGTGTTTGTGTCGAAATCGACGGTATATGATTTTTGAGGCGGATATGTGTATTCTTCTTTTGTACACGCTGCCAATATTGCAATTACTGCGAATATCAGCAAACCTCCGAAAAGTTTTTTATTATTTTTCATTATTGAAAAGTATTTAGTAATTAGTATTTAGTAATTAGAAAAACAATGAAAATAAAATAGTTAAATTGTTTCTATGTTAATTATCAAAAATGGTTTAAACTTCATTAACAATTAACAATTATTTCTTCTGTCTTTCTTAAAACCTTAAACCGATATTCAAATAAAACTGAGTTCCGTAATAATAATAGTATTTAGGCGGGAATTTGTAAGGTGTTCTTTCTGCAACGGGTGTGTTGCTGTCGAAACGTAATTGTTCGTATCCTCCGGTTATCATTTCACTGTTATTCAACACATTGGTAACATTCAAATTAATTGAAATATTGTATTTCTGTTTGATGCGAAACGATTTTCCGATATAAGCGTCAACGGTGTATGCTTCGGGCAAACGTTCTTGTTCAATGATTTTTGAATACATGGCATCAGCAGGTGTCATATCGGCAACAGCATCTATTGTGCGGCGTGTGGGGTTAAACGACAGATAATTGTCTGCCATATAATTTCCGTTCACACCAAGAAACCAACGTTTCTTTCCGAAATATTTCAAACCAACCGAAGCTGCGGTTTGCGGCGAACCTGCAACCAAAAATCCATCGGCATAAACCACTTCGTCTTGTGCCAAAACTTCCGAACTGTTATCAACCGTAATCGTAACCAAAGGATTTGATGTGTAGTGATAATATCCGAAACTTCCGACTGCCGTAGCCGTGAAGCTGTCCGATAATTTGGCTTCGAGTCCGACTTCCGTTCCTTGATGTTGGGTATTGATTCCCGACATGGCATAGTTTACGAAGTTTCCAAGTCCGTCGTGGAAGAAGCTTGTCATCCACACTTGGTTGTTGAATTGTGTATAGTAGAAACTTAAAGAGGCTTTGATAAACGGCGTTCTGAGAATATATCCACCTTCGACTGATTGGTTCGTTTGACTTTTTAAGCCGGTAACCACTTGGTCGCGAATTTTGGGAGATATGAACGAATTTCTGAAATTCGGTGCTTGGCTCAAATATCCGCCGTTTACGAATAAATAGTTTCTTCCGTTGATTTTATAAACCGCACCTGCTTTGAATGAAGGGTCGTTAAATGTTTGTTTTTCGGAATCGCCGAGCGAACTTTCCGGGAATTTCCCGTTTTGCATATTACCGGTTCTCCAAAAAGTTGTCATCGTGTAATCGGCGGCAACAAAGAAATCGAATTTACTCAATTTGATTTTGGTTTGCAACCACACATTTCCGTTGCGTACATTGGCATCGTAGTCGTAACCGAAACGGTCGCCTTCGCGAACCACGCGGTTCGGGTACCGAATATCGCTTTGCGAACTCAATGGGTCGGTAGGGAAATCTCGTTCGGCATATTTATCTTTGTCGAGAATGTATTCGCCGCCGAGCAAATCATTTACCGTTTTATAATGCGAACCTGTGTAATAATGATATTGTACGCCGGCTGCAAGGTTGATTTTTTCGGTCAAATCTATTTTATATCCTGTATTGAAAGCATAATGTTTTTCTTCATCAACCCAATTTTCGACCATGTATTCCGAACGAATTCCTTTTATTGAATCTCCTAAATTACCGCTGGCATCTTCTTGATAGTTGTTACTGTTGAACAGATACATATCGCCCCATTTTACCTGTCGTTCGCCGTTTGCAAATTCGTCAATTCGTTCATTATAAGCATCGATACCAAATTGTGTAGTGGTGTCTGGAGCTAAATAGCTTGGAAGAAAACGATAATAATCCGGTCGCGGATCATCGGCATTAAACCAGTTGAGAGCACTCGTGCTGCTTGTTCCGTAAATTGCCGCAACGGTGGTTGTTAAAGACGATTTGTCGTTGATAGTCCAATAATGCGTGAGCAAGCCCATTGGTTTGTGGGTTGTTCCTACGCGCGAATTGCGTTTTTTGCCGTCTTGGTAACCCCAATACGGATTGTAATAATTATTGCCCGTGAGGTCGTAAACTTCCTGTGTCGAAGCACCTTGTTTACCTCGTTTCGAAGGTGCACCGAAAGCTGTTAATCCGATGCTGTGATTTTCGTTGAATTTTTTCTCAATTCCCACAAAATAAGAATAAGCATCGTAAAAAGTTCCTTCCACATATCCTTCTTCAGCCCAACGACGAGAGCCGGAAACGGTAAAAACCCAGCCGTTTTGCATCAATCCGGTAGAATAAGTTCCCAGAATTCGGTTGTGATAGTTTCCGTTTGTGGCAACGTAACTCACATGCGTACCAACTCTTTGTTCCGAAGCACGCATAATAATGTTTGTAACACCGCCCACATTACCGAAAGTAAAATTTGCGGCATTCAATCCTGTGTAAGTGTCTTTGTTGCGTGTAACATCGTTCAAACCACCCCAAAGATACCACGAGCCGTCGTCGGTTTCTTCGTTGTTCACTTGAACACCTTCAACAAACAAACTTGAATAATCTTGGTCGTATCCTCGCACACGGAAACGCATCGGACCGAAAGTGTAACCTGCCGTAGATGTGAAAATATCAGAAGAGCCGTGCAGGATACTCGAAGCCGATTGTCCGCCTTCGCCGCCGTCGTCGATTTGTTCGTCGGACAAGGTAACAACAACATCGTCGCCGCCTGTTGCCACCGAAGACTGAAAAATACCGATACTTCCGGCATTGGTTTCTTCGCCCGAAACCGTGATGTTTGATATTGATTTTCCGTATCCCACAGCGTTAATTTCCAAAGTATAGTCGCCGGCAGGAACATCGGAAATGGTGTAAGTTCCGTCGGCTGCCGTTACTGCGGATAATTCTGTCGGCAATAATTTAACCGTAGCATTTGCAATTGGTTTTTTTGTGTTTTCGTCGGTTACCAAGCCCGTAACTTTTCCGTTTTGTGCAAAAGAAAAGGAAATTGACATGATGAAAACCAAAAAACCTGAAATAAAAACTTTCATGATGATTGGATTTTGTTTAAATGATTAAAAAAGTGAAATAATAATCAGAAAAAGAAGAGTGAAAACTTATTCAAGAATATTTGTTCACTCCGAAATTTTTCTTATACCTTTGAAGCCTTAACAGAGGGCGAAAAAAGTTGTCGAAATTACTCAATTATTATTTAAAATACCAATACGATGAATAAAAAAAATAAAAAATTTTCGTTGTGCAAATTTTCATTAATTGCATTAAGTCTTTTATTGTCTTTAAATTACGGCAATGCAAGTGCACAAGAGAAAGAGTATAAAATAGGTTGTATAGCATTTTATAACCTCGAAAATATTTTCGATACCATCGACAGTCCCGACACTCAGGATTCGGAATTTACGCCTACCGGCTCAAAAAAGTGGGATACCGAAAAATACGACAAGAAAATGCACAATATGGCAAATGTAATTTCACAAATCAGTAACGAATACATAAAAGGCGGACCGTTTGCCATAGGCGTATCGGAAGTAGAAAACCGAGGCGTTTTGGAACATCTGGTTACAATGCCCGAAATAGCAGGCAGCAATTACAAAGTAATATTGTACGAATCGCCCGATTATCGAGGGATTGATAACGGGTTACTCTATCGCCCCGAATATTTTACCGTAACGAGCAGCTACCCTGTAAAATTCACGGTACCCGATGACCAAAATCCATACGGCGGCACCTTTACATCGCGCGATGTGCTTGTTGTGCACGGAATAATGGGAGGCGATGAGATTCATATCTTGGTTAATCACTGGCCCTCGAAACGCGGCGGAAAAGTAAGCGACCCGTTGCGATGTTCCAATGCCGATTTGAACCGCGTGATTGCCGATTCAATTTTGGCAAAAGATAAAAACGCCAAAATTATTGTCATGGGCGATTTGAATGATGATCCGGTAGCAAAAAGTCTTGTAAAACATCTTCGTGCCAAAGGCGATGAAAAAAAATTGGAAGAAGGCGATTTCTTTAATCCGTATTACGAAAAATACAAAAAAGGCTACGGCTCCACCGCTTACCGCGATGCGTGGGGTTTATTCGACCAAATTGTTGTTTCGCAGGGATTTTTGGGTGCCGACAAATCGACATACAAACTCTGGAAAGCCGCTAATTTCAGTGCTGATTTTCTGAAAACCAAATCGGGGCAATACGAAGGTTACCCGCTTCGTACATTCGATTTCGACACATTCCAAAACGGCTACAGCGACCATTTTCCGGCATATATGTTTTTGATTAAAGAGAAATAAAATTTAATGCTTATCCCGATTATTACCTATATATACTTTGATTGGTTGATTTTTTGATGTGCTGATATGCTGATTGCTTTT
>DYMH01000081.1 GCA_020721645.1 Draconibacterium orientale | reverse complement strand
TTGGTTCAATGTTTCAAAGTGTAATGAACCCAAAAGAACGCAGAAACTTAGGAGCGCATTACACAAGCGAAACCAATATTTTAAAACTTATCAAACCGCTTTTCTTAGATGAACTTTGGCAAGAATTTGAAAGCGTTAAGGATAACAAAAACAAACTCCCCGAATTTCATAAAAAACTGAGTACGCTCAAATTCCTCGACCCTGCTTGCGGTTGCGGTAATTTCCTTGTAATTACTTACAGAGAATTGCGTTTGTTGGAATTAGAGATTTTAAGAGCATTAAATAAATCAGGGCAAAGGGTAATTAATGTTAGCGATATTGTTTGGCTTGACGTTGATATGATGTGCGGAATTGAATATGAAGAATTTCCTGCACGTATAGCCGAAGTAGCTATGTGGTTGATTGACCACCAAATGAATATGATTATAAGCAACGAGTTTGGGCAATATTACGCCCGTTTGCCTTTGAAAAAAGCTGCAAAGATTGTTCACGGCGACGCTTTAGAAATAGATTGGGAAAATATTGTTTCAAAAAACGAACTTTCTTATATTTTAGGAAATCCTCCATTTATTGGTTCAAAAATTATGACACAGTATCAAAGAGATTTTGTTGTTAATGAATTTGACAATATTCAAGGAGCAGGTGTTTTAGATTATGTAACGGCATGGTATATCAAAGCAGCCAAATACATTCAAAATACAAAAATAAAAGTTGCTTTTGTTTCAACAAATTCAATTGTTCAAGGCGAACAAACGAGTATTCTCTGGGGACAAATGCTGAATAAATACAAAATCAAAATTCATTTTGCTCATCGAACTTTTAAATGGAGCAATGAAGCAAAAGGAAATGCAGCAGTTTATTGTGTGATAGTTGGCTTCGCCAACTACGACACTAATAACAAAAGTATTTTTGAATATGAAGATATTAAAGGCGAAGCCCACGAAATAAAAGCAAAAAACATCAATCAATATTTAGTTGATGCAAAAGATTTCTTTATTACCAAAAGAACAAGTCCACTTTGTAGCGTTCCTAAAATGTTTAAAGGTAGCCAACCGACAGATGGCGGAAATTTTCTTTTCAAAGAAGAAGAGAAAAATGAATTTTTAGAAAAAGAGCCTAAAGCCAGTAAATATATTAAACCTCTAATTTCTGCACACGAATTTATAAACGGTGAAAAAAGATATTGTTTATGGCTTATTGACGCAGAACCTAGCGAACTAAAACAAATGCCTCATTTGCTTAATAGAATTGAAGGAGTTAGGCAAATGCGATTAAAAAGTTCAAAACAAGCTACTGTGAAGTGGGCAAGCCAGCCAACTCTCTTTACTGAAAACAGACAGCCAAAGGATAATTACATTTTAGTCCCATCTCATTCTTCTGAAAACAGAAATTATATACCCATTGGTTTTATGACCAAAGATGACATTTTGAACAATTCCTGTTTATCAGTTCCAAATGCTACACTATTTCACTTTGGCATATTGACTTCAATAATGCATATGACTTGGGTTAAAAATCAATGTGGAAGAATTAAGAGTGATTATCGTTATTCAAATGAAATTGTTTACACAAATTTCCCTTGGCCAGACAACCCAAACGACAAACAAATAAAAGCTATAGAAACAGCAGCACAAAAAGTACTGGATGCAAGACTGCAATTTCCTAATAGTTCACTTGCCGACCTTTACGACCCTTTGACAATGCCGCCTACATTGGTAAAAGCACATAACGAACTTGACAAAGCCGTTGACTTGGCATACCGACCACAAGCATTTACAAGTGAAGCCAACAGAATGGTTTATCTATTTGAGCTTTACGAAAAATATACAGCGGATTTATTTACAAAAGCAAAACTGAAAAAGATAAAGAAACAGAAAAATGATGACTGAAAACAAAGAACACCAGGCGGTACAAAGGCTATGTGCAATAAGGGTTTCAGAGGTAATTCAAGCATTCTGCACCGCTCAAAATTTGGTGTAGGTGGAGAGAAAAGTAGTCCGCAATCCCTTACTGCATATAGCCTCAGCCGTTATGCTTAATAGAATTTTGAAAATTGATAAAAAAACTGTAAAATAATTGATAAAAAAATATTAGAATCGTTATCAAAATGTATGAAATTGAATTAAATAATAAATGAGCCAAGTATAAAAAGTATAAAGTTTGAAAGTGAAAAGTGTAAAATCGTTCATAATCAGTAATTTATGTAAAGATGTGAATTTAACTTAAAGTCCTTATTTTCAGTATTATAACTTTATAAACTTTCTACTTTACGACTTTTTAAACCGAACTCATACATTTTGAGTTATTACGTTTTTTTTCTCAAATACAATTAATTATGTTGTCGATTTTGAGAATCCACTGAGTTTCACAGAGAATATAACCAGAAAGCGGTTTTTAGAACTCAGTGTCCTCTGTGTGTCCTCCGATACCCATCGCTTTAAAACAGTTTTTTTTATATTGAATATCAATATATTACATCGGATAACAAATTTTCTCTGTGTAAAAACAAATCTGTTAAAGTTGAATTAGAACGGATAGCCAATTCCAACAGTAAACGCCCAATCGCTGTTTGTGAATTTTCGGTTTCCCGGAATCCAATATTTTCCGTTTTCGGTGTATGGCATTCGCAGACGCAGCCCAAAATCGAAACGAACGATGAAAAAATCAAAATCCAAGCGAAAACCATAACCGGTTCCTACGGCAATATCTTTGTAAAAATTAGCAAAATTAAAAATCGCACCTTCGCGTGTGTCGGAATCGTTAATTGCCCAGATATTTCCGGCATCGACAAAAAATGCCCCTTCAATCATCCAAAAAAGTTTCATTCGATATTCGAAATTAGCTTCGAGTTTGAGGTCTCCGGTTTGATTGGGAAACACATTGATGGCATCGGGCGTATGATAGGAGCCCGGACCCAGAGTGCGAACTTGCCACGCACGAATGCTGTTTGCTCCGCCCGTAAAATATTTTTCTCCAAAAGGTATGGAATGCGAATTTCCGTAGGGATAAGCTGCCCCTGCAAAGGTCCTTAGAACCATTTTATCGTTGTAACGTCCTAATTTTCTGTAATATCTGAAATCAAATTCGCCCTTTATAAATTGGGAATAATAATTATCTAAAATTGTATAATTGCCTTTTTTTTTCGGACTATCAGCTATTTTATTAATAGCAGTAAGCAAATTTCCTGATGTTTTTACTCCTATTTTTGTGTAGGAATAATTTCGTTTATGTTTTGCAAGTTGATTGTTTAAAACAATAGAGTAGCTTGTTCCTAAAATTAAATGATTTTCGTAACTTTCCTGTAAACTGTAATCGTTGATATAAGCCAGAAATGCTGAATCGGGCTTTTCCAATTTTACCAAATCCAATATTACGGGCATGAGAACGTGTTTGACTGTTTCCGACGAGTTCCAATAATAGTTGTACGAAATACCTGCAATTTTTCGTGTATAATCATGGCGTTCCAATCGGTTGTATATCAATGATATTTCAGTTTTAGGGGTAAAACGTTTACTGAAATCCAAGAGTTTGACCGGAGCGAGCATCCGCGGAAATTTCAGACTGAGTTCTACGCCGTATTCTTTACTGTCAAAAAATCGTTTCAGTTCTTGGGTTATTTTGGTTTGGTGCTCGAGGGCTAATTTAAAATTGAGGTCTAAAACTTCGCCGTTTCCAAAAACGTTACGATGTTGGAACAATACGTTGCCTGCCGCACCGATATTCCCCGAAGAATTGGTGCCCGTAATTTCAAAGGTGTAAGATTGTCTTTTATCCTGAGATAATTTAATCACACAATCCAGCCTGCCCATGCTGTCTTTTACTGCCGATAAGCTGTCCTGCGAGGATTCGGATAAGTTAATGTTTGCTATTTTAATAATTTTCAAAGCGGACAAATAGCGATACGAATCCTGAATGTCGTTCAGATTAAAAAGTGAATCGGTATAAATATATATTCCGCGAACCATGGCACGAGATTTCAGAGTTTGTTTTTCGCGATTCAAAAAGCTGAAACGATATTTACTGTTGAAGATGTAATAAGTTGTGTCGAAAGAATTATAATATATTTTTTTTTCGGTTAAAGCCGTTTTGGGGTCGAAATTCGGATAAATTGAAACAGTGCTGAAAACATATTTTTTATGATTTTCTTTGATATTGTCTTTTGTTGATATTTGTCGCAAATTTAATGTTAAATCCGTTTCAAAATTGCCGGAAGTTGTATCGACACTGTAAGTGATGTACTCTTTTGAAAATTTAAAATACCCTAAATTTCTTAATATCAGTTCGATACGAGCTCTTTCGTCTTGCAATAAATCCGAATCCAATCGTTTCCCTTTTTTCAGCAAGGAGTGTGAGGTGTCGGCAACAAGAATTTTGTAAAGTTCCAAATCTTCAATGTTATATTTCAATTTTTTTATTCTGTATGGTTTTCCTGTATTTACCTTGTAATTGATATATATTTCGTGAGTTTTGTCCTTTTTATCCGAGATATCAAAGCTAATATCGGAATTATAATACCCTTTATTTTTTAAAAATATTTTGATTTGTTTACTCGATTTTAGGGCATCAAATTGTTTATAAATAACAGGCGGTTCACCTATTTTTTGCCAAATGCTTTTCCAATCACATTTCCCTTTATCGAGTAAGGATTTTTTATTTTGTTCTTTTTTTAACTTTTTGTCATATTTCGTATAATTAGAAGACGCTTTTTCATAACTGTCTCGTTTTATTTGTAATAACCGAGCATTCACATTAATTTTTTCTAATTTTTTGTCGATTTTACCATTACATTTGGTGTCTTTTCTTATTTTTTTTTGTGCCGCTTTTACCGGGTCTGTCATATTGTAAAGATATAAATACACAGGCAATCGCAGGAGTTTAGTATTTGCCTTGGGTTTTATTAAATCTTCGAGTTCGTAGGGTTCAAAACCAAGATTTTCGTTTTTTGAATCTTTATTAACGATTTCGAGGGTGTTTTTTTGAAGCAGGTATTCGTCTTTTTGCAGATATTTTGCCGGTTTGCACGAAAACAATGCAAAACCGAAACTCAGGAGAATCACTATCGATTTATATTTTGCCCGAGGGGAAAAAATATTTTTCCGAATCATATTAATATCAATGAAATTAGTTACTTTTGAATTTTCGATGCCAAAATTTAGGGCAAATTTATCACTGCAAAATTGATTCTTTTTCGATGCTTTCAAAAAATAAAATCAAATTTATTCACTCGTTAAAGTTAAAAAAATATCGAGATATTCAAGGGCTTTTCATTGTAGAAGGGCGAAAAACCTTTGAAGAATTATTCGAAGGTGGTCTGAAAGTCGTTTTTGTGGCGGCATTGCCTCTTTTTTTCGATACCCATCAATTCGATTCTTCTGTGGAAACAACAGAAATATCGAACGAAGAATTAAGAAAAATAAGTCTTTTGGTAACGCCGGCAGATGTATTGGCTTTGTTCGAGATTCCCAAACCGAGTATGAATTTCGATGAATTAAAAACACAACTCTCCCTTTTTTTAGATGATATTCAAAATCCGGGAAATTTGGGAACAATTCTCAGAACTGCCGAATGGTTTGGTATCAAAAATGTTTTTTGTTCGCCCGCAACGGTCGATATTTATAATCCCAAAGTCGTTCAGGCAACCATGGGGGCAATTGCCCGAATGAATGTTTTTTATGTTGAAGAAGAAATTTTCTTTACTGAAATTCGGAACCGAAATCTTCCTGTTTTTGGGGCTTTTCTCGAAGGTGAAAATATATATTCTGCCATATTGGAAAATGCCGGTATTATTGTTCTTGGAAATGAAGGCAGCGGTATATCTGCAAAAATTGAAAAATTCGTTTCGCAACGCTTGTTGATTCCTTCGTATCCCCAAAATGCAGAATCTGTCGAATCTCTGAATGTTGCGGTTGCAGGAGCCATCATTTGTTCCGAATTTCGACGTCGAAATTGAAAAACAAAAAAAACGCCGAATTTCTTCAACGTTTTTTTTGTTTTTTTGATAACATTAATTTTTCATCACCTTTCGGATAAATGATTCCGAATCGGTTTTTATTTTTATGATGTATAAGCCTTTTTGTAAACCATCAAAATTAACAAGTGCATTCGATGATGATTCTTTTTGCTCGATAACCAATTTTCCGCTGATGTCGTAAACCTGAATCAAATTGTTTTGAGAATTTTCGGGAAAATTGATATTCAAAATGTCGGAAACCGGATTTGGATATATTGCGAGTTCGGCTTGCGAACTTAATTCCGAATCGATATCGGCAGTGAATGACTTTGTAAAACCCGAATATTTCAGTTCGTCAATCCAGCAATACCAAATATTTGTGGCATGAGGTCGTTTAAGAACAACAGCATCAAGTGTTAATGTTGTACCTGTAATGAGTCCGTTTCCGGTAATTGCTGTGCCTTGGAAATTTGTTAAATCAAATTCGTAGAGATGCCAAACGCCGTCATTTGTAATGGGTTTCATCAAAGATTGTTCGGTTCCGTCGGAATCATCAACCCAAATACCGACAGTTGCACCGGTGTTGGCAGAAGATGTTTTCAGCCAGAAACTGATTTTGCCTGATTTATTGAACGATGTATTGTTTGCGGGAGACCCTCCACCGGACAGTAAGCGTACAACCCAATTTGAGGTGTTTGCAGCATTATCTCTCAATTCGGCTCTCAAACAACCTGCTCCGGATTGTGGTGCCAATGTGGTTCGTGTGAGAGTTGATGTTGCGGCATCAATTCCTACGGTTGAGCCGCTGGCAGTGGGTGATGAATTGAAATGACCGACGTTTACATCGAAGTTGTCCAAAACGGTAATCGTTTGATTTTTAACGGTAAAACTGCGAACCGGCGAATAATTTGAAGTACCGGTGGAAGCCGAATATTGGCGGACAGTATAATAATAAGTTGTTCCAAATTGCGGACCGGTATAGGTTCCGGTTGCACCTTGCGACCAACTGAAAGATTTTGTAGTTCCGGTGCTTACGTTCACCGGAAGTGTTGCACTTGTTGTGGTTCCGGAAGAAAATCCGTTAGTGGCTGTCCAACCGGTATTTGATGTTGAAACCTGCAAACGGAATTCTGCTCCCGTAACCGATGAAGTCCAAGCAAAAGGTACTGGAATTGCAACGCCTGTTGCACCTGTCGCAGGAGCTGTAACTGTCGGAGGAGTTGTGCTGCCGTTCAATAAATTCATCCACGAATCCCAAGGCAAATTTCCGGGGCATGATGTGTTGGTGCCGGGCATTTCTTTATGACCGCGGATTCCGGGAAGTGTGCGTGTTTTTGGAATAGCATGTAAATTACAAAAATATCGGGCAATTTCGGTGGATTTGTTCAGCATCGTGGTGTTATTCCAATTGCTTGGAGTCGAAGGAGTTACATCGTGTTCGATGCCGATAGAACGGTGGTTGTTCAGAGCGCCGCTCGACACCGAAGTCCCACAATGCCATGCCTTGTTTGCTATTGCAACGCATTGATAAAGTGTCCCGTCTACAGCCAATACAAAATGTGCACTAGAGGTTGTGTTGTCCGGGTGTTGAAACCACGAAATTGCTCCGGCAACGGTTCCTGTTCCGATATAATGGTTTACCCACGTGTCGATATCTGTTCCGTTGCGTGAAGAGTAGTTGCAACCTGCCTTTTTGTCAATAGCTCCGGGATAATCCACGGCACTGATGCTTTTTTCGCCTTCTGCTTTATTAATTAATTTATCTTCGATATTTATGGTAGGGTGATTTTCGAGAACAACATATTCTTCCCATACTGTCATTTCCGATTTACCTTCTTTCAACACATTGTAATAATTTTCGGCTTGCATTTCTCGTAAATCATCGTTTATTAAGCCCGAAAAAAGTTTTGCGGCATCAAACCAATCTTCCAATTGGGTGAATTGATATGATTTTTCGCCGGCATATTTAGCTATAAGAGCAGCTGCTCCTCGTATGTTTTGTTTTGCATCGTCTTTGAGTGTTTGAACATCGAGTTTGAGCAATGCAGCAGCTTCTTTTAAAGTAGAGCAGTAATTGTTATCAACTAAGTGCATGATGCCCCAACCTTTGTCCATCGACGGACCGATTTGCATCCAATTATTTTCAACTTGCCCGATGGCTTTGAGCAAATCGGAGGGAACACCAAATTCTTTCCCTGCATCTTCAAAATATTTATGCAAGGTGGTTACCGAAGGGTGCACTGCATTGGCATACGTTATCCACAGCTTTTGTTCGGTGTCGCGATACATTTCTTTGTCGGTGTTATCGGTAACCGACACAATGTAATCTGTTAAATCTCGCTGTACAAATTCATCACCATCAACCACTGTGCGGTTGATTTTGGAGTTTACAAAACTTTTAAAATCATTCTGCGCCCTCAATCCGGAGGTAATAACAATCAAAATAACAATGAGTAAAGTTTGTTTTGTCATAAAATGTGTAATTGAAGTTAAATATTGGATTATTTGTGTTAGGATAATATTAATAAATTAAATGATGATTTGCAAGCACTACCATACAAACAGTTTGATTTGGTCAATGAATAACTGTTTAGGGACAATGAACAGTATTTTATCAATAAAAAAGGTGTTTTTTTTTTATGGAAAGAATTTGTTCGCAACATATACAAACAAATGGGCGTGGAGTGCTTGGATTTTTTCCACATTTTTGCTTAAACAATTTGAGATTAGAAATTATATGTGAGATTTTCAATGCTTTGTAAATTCCTAAAATATTTTTTCGAAAAAAATCATTTTTCAAGCAAAAGTGTTTTTACTTTTTAATAGGATTCAACACATCATCTCATCAACCAATCAGTGATAAATCTAAAATTTTAGTCCGATAATTGTTATATCATCTCGTTGCGGAAAACCGCCCGAATAATTGTCGAGTTCCCGTAATAATCGGTCTTCTTGAATTGATAAGTGGGCGGAGTGAATTTCGCGAAGTATCGAAAATAATTTGTCGGTGCCAAAGCGTTTGCGATCCGGGTTGCTTTGGTCGGTATAGCCATCGGAAGTCAGATACACGGTGTCTCCGGGAAATAAATCGATTTCATGGTTTTTGAAAACTTCATGGTTCATACGCCCCAAGTTTCCTCCGATAGGTTTTCGGGCAGCCGGAAGTGTTTGCATGATTCCGTTTTTGAAGCAAAAAAGACTGCGTTTGGCACCGGAATAAGTGATATGTTGCCCGTTTTCTGTTTTTTCAATCAAAACCAAACACGCGTCCATGCCATCGGAATTGTCGGAAGTGTCTTGTTTGAGAGCGATTTTGATTTCTTTGTCGAGTTCGGTGAGAATTTCGTCCGGAGCAAATATTCTGTGTCCGTTCACAACTTTATTGAGCAACCGGCTTCCTATCAATGACATAAAAGCTCCCGGAACGCCATGTCCGGTGCAGTCGAAGACGGCAATAAACATTTTATTGTGTTCCGGAAAATAATCGAACCAGTAGAAATCGCCCGAAACAATTTCTTTGGGGCGGTAGATGATAAAATTGTCTAAAAATTGACTGATAATTTTGCGGTCGGGTAAGATTGCTTCTTGTATTTTTTTGGCATATCGAATGCCCGAAGTAATATCTTCGTGTTGATTTTCAATTACTAATTTTTGATTTTCAATTTTGCGATACGAATCTGCATTTTTGAGAGCTATCCAAGTATAAATGCCGATATTGCGAACAATATCCAAATGAAAATCGGTATAAGCATTCGGGGTAAAACTTTGAACGGTGAGAACGCCTAATTTTTCGGATTTTACCGTGAGTGGGATATAAATTATCGATTCTGTGGCTTCTCCGACTCGAGCAATAGGCATTTGAGAGAAATATCGTGTGTATTCGAGCGAGAAATTTTGTATTAATATTTCTTTATTATTTTTGAAACAAATGGTCGACAGTGAATTTTCGTTTTCTAAATTCTCGGTATAAAATGCAATGCCTAAACCGCGTTCTTTTGTACCTTCAAATTCTAAAATATTTTTCGATTCGTTACAGATACCTATACTGAAAATTGATGCGTCCATCAAATGATTGATGTTTTCGTAAACGGTTTCTATAATGGTTTGAATTGATAAATGTGAGGTGATTTCTTGTCCGATGACACTCAACATTTTAACATTTTTGAAGGCATTTTCAACCTCTTCTTTTTGGTTCGATATTTTGACATTGGCTTTTTGAAGTTGATGTGATTGATGTTCAATTTCATTTTTTTGGACTTCCAAAGCCGTATTTTTTTCTACAATTTCGATAGTTCGGTTTTCGATGAGTTTTTCGAGTTTCAGATTTTCTTTTTTTAATTTGAAAGAATAGAGGCGAACTAAAAGATACAGAAATAGAACAAAGAGTATGCTTAAACCTAAATATGCTAATTTCGTGCGATACCAAGGCGGTAAAATATCAAATTCAAAAACTGCTTTTTCGCTTTTTTCGTAATAAATATTTCGGCATGCGACTGTTAAAATGTAGTGTCCTTCACGTAGATTTGTGAATCGTGCATTCCCGGAAAAAGACCACGAAGAGCTGTCGCTTTCAGGTCCCGTGAGTTTGTATGCAAATTGATTTTTATCGGAATTTTCAAAAAAATCGCTCGAAAATTCAAAATATATACTGTTATCGTTATATGGAAGTATTAATTTAGGGCGTTTTTCAATTTTTTCGGGATATAAACTTTCGTTTAAAATATTCAACGAATCCGTTGATATTTTACGAAAAAAAGTATGAAATTTAGATTGTTTTAATGAATATTGTGCGGGATTAAAATAATACATGGCAGTCGATGTCGAAAAACGAGCCGTGCCATCGGCATCGACAAAGATGCTGTTGTCGAAATCAACAGAATGTGCCGAAGTCGAAATTTTAAATTTGTAAAACGGTTTTTCAATTTTCAAAAAATCGGTTCCTTGTTTTTTTAGGTAGATAACCGTCTGTATTTGTTCATTTTCAACCGGATGTGTGAGCCATAAGTAGATATTTCCTTTTTTATCTTCAAGATGATAGTAAATTGTGGCATCGGACAAGTGAAATTTTTCGTTCAAACCATCGGGATAAAATCGATTTGTATTATAGTCGAATCGAAATAACCCATTTTGTGTCGAAAAAATAAGCGAACCGTCGTTTTGCTTAAAAACACGGTTGTTCAAATCGGAAGGCAGTCCGTCTTTTTCTCCAAATTGAACGACTCCGACAGCCGAATCGAGCTCTTGATTCAATTTGAATCTAAAAATTCCCTTTCCGGGAGCTGCTGCCCAGATGTAACCAAAGTCGTCTTTTTGTAAAAAACGCATTGATTCTGAAAAATTCCGAACACGCCGAGTCGATTTCCAAAATCCGGCGATGTAGTCGGCTGTGAAAGGATTGTATTCATCGGTTCCGCCCAAAAGGTGTTTTTGTTCTTTATCTAAGGAAATGATAGTCCAAGCAGTTTGGTCGCTTACATAAAAGGCTTTGTGATTGTTGATTTGGAAAACACCGTTGGTATGACAGGCTAAGAGCTCGCCGCCTGTTTCAAAAAAACTCCAACATTGCCCATCGGAATTTTCAATTTTTTGAAAATTACCCTTTTCATCTTCCTGAAAAATCCCTTGTGAAGTGCCAATATACAGAATGCCTTTGAAACGTGTTGTACAATAGAATGAACCTTCAACGCCGATAGATTTATCATATTTTTTAATTGAATTGTCGATATGAATTAAAGAAATTCCATTGCCGGTTCCCACCCATAACAGACCTTGTGAATCTGAAAATACAGCATAAACTTCATCGCTGCACAAACCATCGTTTTTATTGATAATCGTTTCTGTTTGTGCATTTTTGTCTAAAATAAAAATTCCTCCTGTTAATGTGCACAAACCTATCTTATTGTTTGTTAATGAATTACAGTTATACACTTGATTTTTGGCAAGATATTCGTCTGCATTGCAAGCCCAATGCTCGAATGTTCCGGATTCCGAATTGGGGTCGAAAGTATAAAATCCTTCGGTTTTTGTTATAATTACCGTTTTATGTTTCGACAAAGCAAACATGCCTGAAATGATGGTTTCCGAAAAAAAATCAGACCCCGGAATTCGGATAAGAGAATCTTTATCGTATTTTAACAAACCTGTTCCCCATTCGCGGGTATAAAATTGATTTTCGACCGTAAAACAAGAATGAAATCCTTCTTTTGAGCGAAAAATCGTAAATTGATCATCTTTATAGACAAAAATTTTATCAACTGTTTCAAAAAAAATCCGATTGCCGTTCGTGATATGAATATTCCAAACATCGCCGAATTTTTGGTCGGATTTCGGAAGTCTATTCAGCAGCGATATAAATATAGTACTGCCCGTTGAATCGTCTTCACAGTATCCGAAATCGTTTTGAGCACCCACAAATAATTTTCCCTCGGAATCTACCGCCAAAGCACGAACGACCGATTTGTTGGGCATTTCCATAAGTTGCCAACTCGAACCATCGAAACTGAGCAAGCCGCTGCTGTTGGCAAAACACATGATTCCGGAGGGAAGTTGTGCAATTGCCCAATTTTGCCCGTGAGCATGATAAGCATCGGGTTCAAAATTTTCGATAAAAAATTCCGATTTCTTCTGCCCAAATACATTTTCAGGCACCATAAATACCCCTAAAATCAATGTAGTTGTGAAAATTAAAGTGTATTTTCCGGAAAAACGGTTAAATCTCATTGTAATCTTAAAAAAAATCTTTTTATCATTGAGTCCGGTATAAAAAGCTCAGATTTTGGAATCAAAGTCGCAAAGCTGTTATCTAATTAACTGTTTTACAGTATTTTGATAACAAACTTTTTTGCATAAATATACGCTATGCGACTTTTTAAACTGAACTCATCATTCAGTTTCCGAAGGTAAAATTATTGAAGACAAAAACAAAATTAATTCCGTTAAAATCATTCTTTTTTATATTTTTGTCGTTTACAAATACAGAAGACATTTTTAAATTCAAAATATGCAAGAAATAATCAGCGGAATACAGCAAATCGGTGTCGGAGTGCCCGATGTACAAGCCGCTTTTAAATGGTTTCGCAACAATTTCGGATTCAACATTCCTGTGGTCGATGCACCCGGAACTGCCGAATTGATGCTGCATTACACAGGCGGTCAGCCGCACGAACGACATGCAATTATCGCACTCAATATTCAAGGCGGCGGCGGACTCGAAATTTGGCAATACACCTCGCGAACACCTCAACCCGCAACTTTTGAAGTAAAAGCCGGCGATTTGGGAATTTTTACGGCAAAAATTAAAACCTCGAATATCGACATTTTGTATGCCGATATGAAAAAAAGAGGCGAAAACCTTTATTCTGATATTCTGACAGACCCTGCCGGACGAAAACATTTCTTTGTGAAAGACCCCTGGGGAAATATTTATCAAGCTCTTGAAAATAATGAAGTTTTCAAAAACTCGGAATCGCTTTCGGGCGGAATATACGGAGCAATAATCGGTGTGAGTGATATCGATAAAGCAAAGAATTTTTATGCCGATGTTCTTGGTTACGACAAAGTTGTGTACGAAAAAGAAGGAACTTTCGACGAATTTAAAAGTCTGCCCGGCGGATTCCGAAAATTCACACGTGTACTATTGACACATTCCCAGCCGCGAACCGGTGCATTCAGTCGATTGCTCGGAAAAAGCGAAATTGAATTGATAAAACTGCACGACGAAGCACCGCATAAAATATACGAAAACCGTTTTTGGGGCGATTTGGGATATATTCAAGTCTGTTTCGATGTCAGCAATATGGCTTCAATCAAAAAACATTGCGAAAAAGCCGGGCATCCGTTTACCGTGGACAGCAACCCGGAAATCTACGAAAAAGGCGGCGAAATATTCGGAATGGGCGATGCCGCCGGGCATTTCGTTTATATCGAAGACCCCGATGGAACGCTCATCGAATTGGTTGAAACACACCGAATTCCGATTCTGAAAAAAATCGGTTGGTATCTCAATCTGAAAAAACGAAATCCGTTGAAACCTTTGCCCGATTTTATGTTGAAAACTCTGGCTTGGGGTGAAGTGAAAAATTGACAATTGATAATTGACAATTGATAATTTTGCTTTCGCGAAAAAACTAATTACTAAGCACAAAGCACTGACACATGATACAAGAACTGACATCTGCAATCAACGGACTGAAGCCCGAAGAACAACTCAAATATCTCAGCGAAAAATTCGCCGGACGAATCGCTTTTTCCACAAGTTTCGGGCAGGAAGACCAAGTAATTACGGATTTGATTCTCAGAAACGATATTCCGATAGAAGTTTTCACACTCGATACCGGGCGAATGTTTCCCGAAACCTACAAAGTGTGGGCGCGAACCAACGAAACGTATAAGAAAAATATCAAAGCATATTTTCCCGATTTCAATTCAACAGAAAAACTTTTGAACGAAAAAGGACCGTTCAGTTTCTACGATTCCATCGACAATCGCAAAGAATGTTGCCGAATCCGAAAAGTAGAGCCGCTCGCACGAGCCTTGAAAAATATCGACCTGTGGATTACAGGACTTCGTGCCGAGCAATCGATAACCAGAACCGATTTGCAATTTTTTGAACACGATGAAAATCACAACACCATAAAATTCAATCCATTGAAAGATTGGACTTTACAACAAGTTTTAGAATATATCAACAAAAATAACGTTCCGTATAACAGCCTGCACGATAAAGGTTTTCTGAGCATCGGTTGTGAGCCGTGTACACGTGCCGTGAAAGAAGGCGAAGATATTCGTGCAGGTCGCTGGTGGTGGGAAGATCCCGAGAAAAAAGAATGCGGACTGCATGTGAAATGATAATAATTTAAAATAACGTTATATTTATATAGAATTCTGAAATTTTAAAGATCATTCAATGAAATATTTAATTTTCTTAGTGTTATCTATTTTCACTTTTAATTATACAATTGGTCAAAAAAATGTAGTGAACTTCAATCAAGACTCAGTATTCCATGAATTAATAAAAGATTTGCCAAAAAAAGCACAATAAAAATTAACTAAACAATTTAATAATAATGATGATGATTCAAAAATGTCCATGCTTTACCTGTTATCAATGCCAAGTAGCAGTAAAAAAGAACTAATCAGAAATTTTAAAAAAAATAAAGATAAAATATTTGTTCTTAAAAAAGAATATTCAAAATTAGTCCCGGATAGTTATAATGTATATATTGAATTTAATCCAAAAAATATCTTGATTGACACCAATGAAAGTGTTGATATAAGAATTTTCAATAGTACAGACGAAGATTCCGACGTTATTGTTCAAGAATGGAATTTAGAGTATAATTCAGAGAATCTAAATAATATTCTAAAAATATTAAATTGGGATTACGATACGTTGGCGAGTATAAAAGGGTTCCTTGAAAGCGCAAATTGTATTTCGATAGAAAACGGAAAAAGAATCACAAATGTTGGATTTGCAAGAAGTGGAATGGGGAAATATTCATACGACATTTTTGAAAAAAAATTAGATGAAAATATCAAGACGCAATACAATGACGGATGTAATTACATTTATTATAAAGACCATATTGTGCTTGAATATGGAGGAGGAGCTATTGGTTCTCAATGTTTTCCTGATTAATAAGTAATATAAATTTAAAATCTGACAACAATCAATTAGTTGTTGGTGTAAATAAAAAAAAAGACGTAAATAAATAATGAAAAATTACAGTATCAACCATTTAAGAGAATTAGAATCCGAATCGATGTTCGTTTTGCGCGAAGTGGCGGCACAATTTGAGAATCCCGTTATGCTTTTTTCGGGCGGGAAAGATTCCATCGTCATGTTTCACTTGGCACGAAAGGCTTTTTTCCCTGCAAAAGTTCCGTTTGCGCTCATGCACATCGATACGGGGCACAATTTTCAGGAAACCATCGTATTTCGCGATGACTTGGCAAAAAAACACGGAGTGAACATGATAGTCCGCTACGTTCAGGATTCTATCGACCAAGGAAAAGCCGTTG
>DYMH01000080.1 GCA_020721645.1 Draconibacterium orientale | reverse complement strand
CCCGCTAAGATAACTATTTTTTTCTTTTGGTGCAATTTACGGATAAGCATATAAATTAATATAATAAATAAAGATGTTCTTTACTGCTGATTTCGTTCAATTTGGCGGAATATATCCAATAGCTGATTTGTTGATATATCATTGTCGAACGGAATTTGTGTTTTATTCAATAATTGTGTAACAGCTTCATTAACATTTTGTTTCATGAAATAATTTTCGTGTGCAAAATTCAAATACTTCATAATTCTGAAAGCATCGAACCAATCGAAAAACCGTTTAGTAAATATCTTTATATTAGGACTATGTGCTTTAATTTTCAACAAATCCGAATCAAAATTGTTCATTTTTAAAAAAATAAATAATGATTCTTCCTGAATATCTGTAGTTTTACCCAAAAATAAGTCCGGAATTTGTTCAAAAAAGTTTTTCAATCCCGCAAAAGAATCGAAATTGTACGTTTGAAATTCAGAAATCCCGGATTCTTTCATTTTGCCAACGGCAGCACCGGTTCCGAACGGAACGCGATCCGAAATTCTCGGAGAAGGAATGACACGTGTTGTGTTTAAGTTGTAAAAATGTCCTAATGGCATTACTTTGTGTAAAAAGTAGAAGTCTTCGCCCGCTTTTTTCTTATTCATTCCGCCTTGTTTGGCGTAAACATCGGCTCGAACTGCAAAGCTCGACCCCAAAGTTTGAAAAGCATAAGGAAAACCGATGTATTTGAGAGCTTGGTTGTAATAACGCAAATGCAGTTCGTAACTCGTAATGTTTCTGTAAATTTCATCAGAAAAATTATTTCCGGAAGTGGGATGCTCAAAATAGATTGAACAGCCCGTTGTTTTTGGATTTTTTTCAAATTGTTTGAAAATTTCTACAAAATAATTGTCATCAACCAGCGAATCTGCATCAAAACCGGCAATAATTCCGTTCGGTTTGTCAAGAACAGCAAATCGACGCAAGGCTTCGTCCATGCCTATTTTACGCGCTAATCCGACTCCGGCATCTTTTGCAGGCATGTTTTCGCACATAATATTGATAAACTTCAAATTCGGATTTTCCAATTCAAGTGTTTTTTCTTCTAAGATATTAAACGTATCAATGTTATATTTTTTTATAATATCAGATTCGTTTTCCGAAAAATTAACGACTGTTATTATTTCAACAGTTTTATTTAAAATACGGCACTTTGAAAGAGATTTTAAAGCAATTAAAATATCCGGTTCCGAGTAACACGGTATAACAACAACAAGTCCAAGATTTTTATTCGAATTTTCCCGAATTAATTGTTCTCGACTGTTGAAACGTTCGAAATATTTATCTGCAAAACAGGACATGAAAAAGCAATTATCCTGCAAAGATAGTCGCTTTTAGGTGATGTAAAAAAGTGTTATTTACTTTTCTTCTCATCGCCGGCATTTCCTTTCGATTTTCGGAATCTTTCGTTCAGACCTTTGATTACTTCCGATGTAATGTCTTTATCCATTCCCGCTGCAAGAACCGTACCTCCTATAACATTACTCGAAAGAATGAGTGAATAAGCACGTTCTTTGTTAATCACGCTCAAATAATTTTTTACACTATCGAGAATTTGAATCGTTAGTTTTTGATTTTCTTCTGCCAATTGCATTTCCAGATTTTGCTTATCGGACATTATTTCCTGTTCTTGCTGCATCAACTTTTGTTGCTCGTTTTGAGCTGTTGTTGGTGTCATCAGGCGTTGTTCGACTTTGTTTTGAAGTTCCATCGCTTTGCGCTGCAAGGATTTGTAACGAGTTTCCAAATCACTGCTCATCGTGGTTTGTTTTTGCATCATGCCGGCTTTCAATTCGTTGTAAAAATCGTACGAATCGACCAATGAATCGATATTGACATAAGCGATTTTTTCCGCTCCCGCGTTTTCTGTTTGTTGAGATGTAACCGATGTGCCTGCATTTTTTCCTTTTCCGGCAAATCTATCGACATAAAGAAGTATAACTGCAAGTAAAGCAACAATGCTGATGTAAAATCCAATATTTTTCATAATTTATTAAAAGAAGTTAGTAATTAAAATTTATTTGGTATTAAGTTATTTTAAATTAGACATTTGATACAGTATTTATATTGAAAATTATAACAGTTCGGTATTTTTCTATCTTGGCACGCAAAAATGTTGATATTTAATACTATACGCCTTAGAGTCTAAACGAGACAGGATATCTGTAAATTACTAATATTCTGTTAGATAGGAAAATAAAACGAAGTATAGAAATTAAAAACATTTTACAAATTATAAATTTGCCGACAAATATAATTTTTTAATCCACTAAAAAATATCCTAAAGCCCCCAAAAAAATATAAAATCAGTGAAAGAAATCGAAGCAAATTTAAAAAATTAATTGTTTTAAATAAATTAAAAAAAGTATTAATAATCAAATATTATGATAATTTTTTAATATAAAAACAAAATAATATCACTTAATAAAAATTAAGAAGCAAATTATGAACAATCATTTTTTTGTAAACAAAAATTTACAAAATATTTTTATATTTGTTGAAAAAAATAAAGATAATTGAATTATTTTCTTGATACGCGACAGAGCATCTCTTTTTTGGAATAAATTTTGTATAAACGAATGAATGTGCCGTATTTTCATTGAAAACAAAAAAAAACGACCTTGAATTTTAAATGCCATTATATCAACAAATTATAATTAAAAGAAGGAAGATTTAAAACAATTTCATTTTCATAAAAAATCTTTTATCTTTGAGATTATTCAAAATTCTTATAAACATAAGATATGAGCAAAGAAGAACAGAAATTAAAAAACGATAAATCCATTGGTGAAATCGTTGAAATATTGACATATATCGAACAAAAAGTTGATGAACTTCACAAATGTTCGAGCGATGATTTTATTATGTTAAATTCGTATCTTAAAAAACAATACAATCAAATAGAAATTGTTTCGGAAAATGTAACCAATGTTTTTGAATTACTCGCAGGCAATGAAAACCAACAACTCTCGAACCGGCTGGAAGCTTTTGCACATCAGTTTATTAAAGGAATTGACCTTGCCGAAAAAGAGTTTTCATCGAATATCACAGCCTTAGAGCAAGTATTGTCCGATATTAATCTGCTCTACATTCCGGTTAAAAATTTCGTACAAAACACGGTAACCCTCAATTTTTTAACGAACAGTCTGAAATTCAACATTGTATATTACGACAGAAAAAATAATAAACTTTTAGACGACGAAATCGAAAATTTCAGAAAATACATACTCGACCTGAAAAAAATCAGTTCATCGATAGAAGATACAGGCATTCAAATAAAAACATCATCGGGTGTTATCTTTGCAGGAGCACGTAAAATGAAAGAATCAAACGGCGATAATGCCGCGATACTGACAGAAAAAATTAACGTGGTTGTCGATGTTTTAAAACAAAAATACAACGATGGTTTGCTTAAAATTCCGGAATTGAAAGACAAACAAGAAAATCATTCGGAAAGTATCGGCAAAATAATCACAAACCTGCAATACAGCGACATCATTCGCCAAAAAATTGAGCACATTCAAGATGCCCATCGCGATATGATAGCCAAACTAAATAATTTGAAAGGTGTTGATAATGAATTATTTTCCGAAAATTTTGATAAACACATGATACAAATTCGAGACATTTCGGATTTGCAAACCGCACAACTTGTTCGTACCAACAAAGAATATCAAAATGCGGTTGAAGTCATAACCTCAAAATTTGTAGAAATCGGCAACGGTATTGATAAAATGACCAAAGACATCATTCGTTTTTCGGGGCAAAGCATCGTATCGGAACATGTTTATTTCGACTTCTACAACACCGAAAATATGGTGGAAACTTTATTGGAATTGACCCGTCAATTTGTTGAAGAAAATGTTGATATAGCACAGGAAGGCAACAATTTACAAAATCATTTGCAGATACTTGAATCCAATTTCGAACGTTTGAAAATTATCGGCGAAAATATTCAAAAACAAGTTGAAACCATTAATACAAAGACCGAAAATTTAATCGGGAAAGGTTACGATTTAGGAGATATTCTCAAACAAATACAAAACGTTTACAGTTCGGCAGAACAGAATTTGAATAATGTATCGAAATATTTTGACCAAACAAAAGACACATCAAAAGAACTTGATTTTGAAAACAAACGTAAAAAATACGGCAGTTTTTCAGATTATAAAGACGAAATTAAATTGATATTGAATGAAATATCAAAAAACAATCGGATTATTTCGAAAATACTTACGGAAACAGATAATTTACAAGATAAAATATCGGCAGAAATTAAAGATGCCATAAAACAAATAAAATATTACGATTTTTACGAAAAAACAGCCGATGAAATTATTGTAAAACTGCGTCTGCTGTACGAAACAATATCTTTTAGTACCGAATACGAGACTTCTGAACTAAAAGAAGAAAATTTGGAAGAACGGAAACTGAGTTATACCATGAAAAGCGAAAGAATAACACACGAAAATGTTGTTCACGGCGAGGACCAAAAAAATAAAAAAGAAGAAGAAGAAGAAGAAATAGAATTTTTTTAATCTTTCAACAAAAAGTATCCCTTCAAAAACAAAATTTGAAGATATAAAAAGAACCAAGCCTCAACAACATTTATGGAAAATATTAAAATGAAATTACAAATCGATGAAAACCTGAATGCAGCAAATGTTCTGTTAGAGGGCTCGTTGGATATTGATAATATCGGCGAAATAATTCCGGAAATTGGAGCATTAAGCGATAAATATCACACACTTCATATTGATATCGATAATGTTACAAAATTAGATTTAGCAGGCATTCAATTTTTTTATGCCTTGAAAAAAAAAATGAAAAGTAACGGAAAAAAAAATTCATATCATTTCAATTTAAACCGAAAAGAAAAAGATTTGCTTGAAATCGCAGGATTTTCGGAATTATTTAATACTAATATTTAAAACGCACATCATAAACGAAACATCAATAAACTATGGCACAAACAATTCTTATAGTCGACGATTCGGAAAGTATTCGCGAGGTAGTCAGTTTTACACTCGAAAACGCCGGTTACAATGTTTTGGTGGGAATAGACGGGAAAGACGCAATGAAGTTTTTAGACGGGAAAACAGAAATTGACCTTCTGATAACCGACCTTTATATGCCCAACATGAACGGTATTGAGCTTATAAAAGCCGTCAGAGAAAATGATTACTACAAACGAATTCCGATACTTTTTCTGACCACCGAGTCGCAGAGAGATAAAAAAATGGAAGCAAAAGATGCCGGTGCAACAGGCTGGATTATCAAGCCGTTCGTACCTGCCAAACTACTCTCGGCACTCAACAAAGTATTACGATAATACTATTTTCAGACTTTGCCTTTTAAAATTAGCATTTTCGAAGTTAAAGTATAATAAAACACAAGTCTGAAATGACATTATCGACAGTTTTTCCACTTATCCGGGATTTGAAATGGAAGTCAATATAGATATGGAAAGCTTTAAAAGCCAATTTAAAGACGAAGCCTTAAAAATATTTGCCACAATCGACGAAAAACTCGCTCAGTTAAAGCAAAATAACCAAAATTCGGAGAATATCAATTCTCTGTACCGGTCGTTTCACTCGCTCAAAGGAGGCGGAACCATGTTTGGGTTTCCGGAGCTCACAGATTTTAATCAACATTTAGAATCACTCCTGTTTAAATATCGAGAGAACTCTTCGGTGATACCGCAAACCGCTATCTTGCTCATTGAAGAATCTCAAAAAATCAACCTCGAACTACTCAATGAAGTTCAATTAACCGACAACACACTTTTTGAAAGAAAATCGCACTTCATACAAAAAATTTTATCTCTCGAATAGCATAATGCGTTTAACCGACACACATCACCTCTATGGATAATTTTCGCCTAAAATTTATCGAAGAAGCCACCGACCTTATTAATGCACTCGAAAACTCACTCTTGTCGTTGGAAATCAACAATCAAAACAGTGATTTAATCAACGAAATATTTCGTATCATGCACTCTTTGAAAGGCGGCGGTGCTATGTTTGGATTTGAAACAATCAGCGAATTTACCCATAACATGGAAAATATATACGATGAAATTCGTAACAAAAAAGCAAAAATAACCCAAGAACTTTTAAGTATCACCCTCTCATCGGTTGACCACCTTCGAAACCTGTTAGACGATAATCTGGCTTCAACACCCGAAGTTATCTCCAACAATAAAATTCTTTCGGAACGTTTGATAAAAGAAATCAATAAAACCGATAAATCACAAAAATTTGACGAAAAAACAGAGCCTCAAAACGAAAAAGACTCACTTTCCGAAATAAAAAAAGGAGAAACCTATTATATATTTTTTAAACCCAATGCCGAAATTTTTGCCAACGGAACCAATCCTTTATTCCTTGTCGATGAGCTAAATTCGATTGGGAAAACACTTATTTTTGCTCGTACACACGAAATTCCCGAACTTGATAATTTCGACCCTACACGATGTTACACCTACTGGGAAATTTTTCTGCAAACCGAAAGCGGACTCAATGCCATAGAAGACGTTTTTATGTTCGTTGAAGACGATTCCATGACAGAAATCACTAAAATCGGAGACGGAACATTTTTAAACGATATCAAGTTCACATCAATGATAGAAGAGCTCAATATCGCCGATGATTCACATTTCGATGCCGCTCAAATAAAGGTATTTGCAGAAAGCCTCTCGACTGTTGTTGATAAAAACACAAACGATTTGTCGGTCAAAGACAAAATCAATAAATTTACAAAAGAAGCTGTTATTTCAGGAATACGTGTAGCTTCCGAAAAAATAGACCAATACATGAATTTGGTCAGTGAATTGGTAACAACACAGGCAGCCTTCAAACTGGTATCCGAAAAATCGGGGAATGCAGAACTTATCGAACTCGCCGAAAATTTTGAACATATCAGCAACCAATTACGCGACAACGTGTTGAGCATGTCGCTGATTCCTATCGAAAATACCGTTGTTCGATTCAAACGTTTGGTTCGGGACCTTTCGGTTGAATTTAACAAAAACATCATCTTTATCACCGAAGGAACCGAGACAGAAATCGACAAAACCCTCGCCCAAGCTCTAACCGACCCCTTGATGCACATCTTACGAAACAGCATCGACCACGGCATCGAAACCATTGAAGAACGAATGAAATTGGGCAAACCGGCACAAGGCAAAATCATATTTAAAGCCTATTATTCCGGCTCCCGTGTTTTTATCGAAGTTGAAGACGACGGGCAGGGCATTGATACCGATAAAGTTCGTAAAAAAGCCATTGAAAAAGGATTTATTGATTCAGCAACACAACTCACTGAAAAAGAAGCCTTAAACATCATATTTCTTCCCGGTTTTTCGACAGCCGATAAAGTTACCGACATTTCGGGACGCGGCGTAGGAATGGACGTGTTAAAAAGGAAAATTGCCGACATACGCGGCGAAATCGAAATTTCATCGCCGCGAGGAAAGGGGACAAAAATTATAATCAAATTGCCTCTGACACTCTCAATTTTAGAAGGATTGCTGGTAATAATCAACGACACACCTTACATCATTCCGCTGTCATCAATATACAGAATCGTTGAACAGAAAATCGATGATTTGAAAAAATCTTATAATAATATTGTCGCTATCAACGGCATACAATATCCATTTTATCTTTTGCGGGAAGAACTCGAAATGCCCGGCGACTACCCCGAAGAAGTTCAATTTATCATTGTAAAATATGAGCATACACACATCGGTTTGGTGTTCGATAAAATTGAAGGCGAGTATCAGGTTGTTCTAAAACCATTGGGGAAAATGTATCGCAACCACGAAATTATTTCGGGAGCATCGATACTCGGAAACGGAACAATAGCCTTAATTTTGGACACAAACAAAGTAATCGATAAATTCTCGAATAAAGCATTTGTCTAATCAAAAAAGAAATTTTAACATGGAAGAACAAGAAAAATCGGCTCAAAATTTTTTAACCTTTCGCTTGGGTGATGAAAAATTTGCAGCAAACTTAGATAAAGCACTTAACATTCTGGAAATGTTGCCCATTACCAAAGTACCGCAATCGCCGGAATATATGAAAGGTGTTATCAACCGACGCGGCGAAATAATTCCGATAATCGACATTCGCATGAAATTCGGAATGGAGCCCATAGTAGTAAGCAAACGCACGGTGATTATCATTTTCAGAGTTGAAATACAAGGCGAAACAGCCGATGTGGGAGCTATGGTAGATGAACCGGGAACCGTAATCGAAGTTTCCGAAGCCGATATTACTCCACCGCCAAGCATTGGTGCAAAATACAAATCGGAACTGGTAAAAGGAATGTTAAAAGTTGATAATGACTTTATTATGTTACTCGAAATAGATAAAGTTTTTTCATTGGACGAATTGGTGGAAATAAATCAAAACAAAGAAACAGCAGAAAGAGGAAAGTAGAAAAATTAGGAATTAGGAATTGGGAATTAGGAATTAGGAATTAGGAATTGGGAATTGGGAATTAGGAATTGGGAGTTTTAAAAGATGATTCGATACAAATAATTCTGTACAATTCTTATTTTGAATGAATTACAAATACTGTTAAAAAACATTTTCGCAACAAAAAATGGGGAATTACATTGATTTTATTATATACTTGATAGTGCTGCTGGGGTCGATACCTTTGGTGAGAATGTTACTTCTTTTATTTTTTAAAAAATCGGTATTAAAAAATATTGGATTTATTTTTTATTTAATTATAGTATTTGCGGCTATTTTAGGGCGAATATCGGCAAACACCGGAACAGTTCACTTACTTTGGCAAGCTCCACTAACCGCTGTTTTATTAACGGCAGCTTTTATCTATGTCGATAGAATAAACCTTGCCCCGGTTCGAAGAGTTAAACATGAATTGGACAAGATAAAAACGGGTGATTTTTCGGAAAGCAATAAATTTGTATTCAGCCGCCAAAGTACACAAACAGAGATAGCCGAAATGTATGAGGCAATGCAAGAAATGAAAACAAAAATAGGTTCGGTACTCTCTGAAATATCCGAGCTATCGGCTTCGATTTTTCAAACAGGCGAAGACATCAGCAAAGAAGCTCAAAATATAACACATTTAGCCAAAGAACAATCGGCTTCAATTTCGGAAGTTTATCTGGCAATAAAAGAAGTTGCCAACCTTATTGCCGAAAACACAGACAAAGCAGATAAGGCAGAAAAGATTGCCAAAAAATCGACTGTAAAAATTGAAGTGAGCAACAAAAATGTAAAAAAAGCTATGGATTCGCTACAAGACATTGCCAAAAAAGTTAATGTTATCGGCGAAATATCATTTCGCACAAAAATACTTTCTCTGAATGCCGATATCGAAGCAGCAAAAGCAGGCGAAAACGGAAAAGGATTTCAAGTGGTGGCAGCAGAAATCCGGAAATTATCCGAACACAGCAGAGCAGCCTCGGAAGTTGTTGAAAAAATTTCACAAGAAAGCATCAACATGGCTTTACGCACAGGAAGAATTGCCGAACAAGTGGTGCCGGATATTAAAGAAACCTCGGATTTGGTGAAAGAAATTTACAGCGGAAACAAAGAACAAAACGTGCAGGCAGAATTGATTAAATCATCGGTTCATTTGATTGACAATACTTCGCATAAATTTACAGATTTATCGCTTATAATGAGCGATAAAACAGCTTATTTGTCCGATTTTTCAACGAAAATGATGAATGAAATAAGTTTTTTTAGTTTTATTTCGCAACAAAATCTAACGGATAATTCCGAAAACATCATTCAGAATCCTCTTTCTTTTTCACCAAAATCTATTTATATAACTGTATCACACTATTTGAAATCAAATTCATTTAAAATGATAAAAAATAATGAGTTGAAAACTAAAACAAATGGGTAAAATATCACTCTACATCAAAAATTTGTTCGAAAAAACGGTTTTGAAGCAATTGAATAATTCTAAAATTAAAATTGCGACAAAGCTTTATTTTATATTTATTACGATTACAGTATTTTATATTATTGCAGGTTTTTTGGCTTATTTCATTTTGAAAGATAATGACAAAATTGCCGATATAAAAATATACATCTTTTTAACATTGATTGTATTGAGTACACTATTTTCGCTCGTATTTATAAGAGCTATTATCCCTGTTTTTTTGAAACCCTTACAAACAATCACCGAAGCGATAGAAAATGTGGCAAACGGCGATTTAACAAAAACAATTGATGAAATACGAGGCGATGAATTTGGTGTATTAATTGATGCTTCAAACCAAATGATAGTACAATTTCAAAACATTGCAGAAAGTATCACCGAAGGACTGAACAGCTTTGCCGATATTAGTTCGGCATTAAATACAATATCTCAGGATATTTCGCATGGCACCAATGAACAAGCTGCCGCATCTGAGCAAGTTTCGGCATCGATGGAGCAAATGTTGGCAAATATTGAGCAAAATTCGCTGAATGCCGGAGAAACCGAAGAATTGGCATCAATTTCGGCTCAAAAAATGGACGAAAGCAACAAAAAAGTACAACAAACAGCGGAAATGATGCGTGAAATTGCAAAAAAAATTGACACCATCGGCGATATTGCATTCCAAACCAATATTCTGTCGCTCAATGCCTCGATAGAAGCCGCACGTGCCGGCGATTTTGGAAAAGGTTTTGCGGTAGTTGCCATAGAAGTTGGTCGATTGGCAGAAAGCAGCAAACAAGCCGCTTTGGAAATTGTAAAACTTTCGATTTCCGGTTTAAATATTTCGGAAGAAGCCGGCGAAATGATTGATAAATTGGTTCCCGAAATTGAAAATACCGCCGCTTTGGTAATGAATATCGCCATTGCAGGCAGCGAACAAGAAACAAGTGCACATCAAGTTAATACATCGATTATTCAACTTTCGGAAGTGATACAAAGAAATGCAGCAGCTGCCGAACAAATGGCAACAAATGCAGAAGAATTGGCTTCACAAACGGATATGCTCAAAGAACTAATCACATTTTTCAAAACAACAAAGTAACCGAATCATATTTTAAAAAATGCAATTCATTTATACAAATTTTTTTTGAAAAATCAAGACAACAAATGAAAATAAAATTCGGAATAAGGACTAAAATATTGGTGCCGGTTTTATCAATAACCATATTAACTTATGTGATTTCACTTGGTTACATTTCCTATTCATTATACACCGGCGCCTCTATCGGAGCCAAAATATCTATTGACAGTAAAGTAAAACTGCAATCCGAAAACATTTCGAACTATATCAACCCCAAAATCGCATTGTCGAAAACAATGACCCATGCAATTGAGCTTTCAAACCCAATGCCCGAAAATGCAAGGAAACAATACATCACAGAATTATTACAAAAGATACACACCGAAAATCCTAATATTCTTGCGGTTTGGATAAGCCGAGCAAAGTATTTCTACGACCCCAATTGGAAAAACCAATACGGACGAAATCGATTGACAATCATTTTAGATTCCCCGGGAAAACAAAAGACAATAGATGAAGAATTAAATCTCGACGGCGACCCCGAAGGCTCGCTTTATGCTAAATTACGACAATCGAATGTATCAACCCTGCTCGACCCCTACCGCCAAGATGTTCTTCGCAACGGAACCGAAATTCTGATGACAAGCATTGCAATTCCCGTACAAGAAAAAGGAGCATTTATCGGCTCAGCCGGAATCGATATTTCATTGAGCCAAATAGATGCCCTTGTTAAATCAAGTGTGTCGGCAGAAGGCACAAATGCTTTTATTATGACCTCCAACGGCAATTTTATTGCAAGCAGCGATTCGTTGTTCTCATATCAAAAATCAAAAAATATTCAATACTTGGTCGAAAAATCTCATAATATCAACACCACAATAGCCGAAGCAAAGCCTTATTCGTTTATCCAAAAGGATTCAACAGGCAAGGAATACTATTTTTCGTTTCAACCGATTCGGTTTTCCGACAATATCAAAGCATGGTCTTATGCCGTTTCGGTTCCGGTGGACACTTTATTGTTGCAAGCTCGCAAAACATTATTTTTCACTCTGTTATCCGGAATTTTGGGCATTATTGTAACAACAATTTTTATCATCATCATCTCACGTTCTTTCATCAGACCCATAATTCGCAGCTCGGAATATGCTCAAAAATTAACCGAAGGCGATTTTACCATTGATATTTCTTCAAAAGGGAACGATGAAATCGCTCTAATGCAACAGAATTTGAATTCGATGAAAGACAACTTATCAAACGTGTTCAAAAAAATTAAAAATACGGCTTTCGTTCTCGATTCCAAGAGTAAAAGGTTAAAAGAACATTCGACCGTTGTCAATTCGGCAACCGCAATGCTAAGCTCGGCTTCCGAAGAAGTATCGGCATCGATAGAAGAAATGCTTGCCGGATTTGAACAAAATGCCGAAAATACAGAGCAAAGCGTGCGGAGTGCCGAAAAATCGGTTTTACGCCTGAAAAAAACAGAAAAAAGCGTGAACGATACTGCCGATATTATGAAACAAATTGCCGAAAAATTGGCGGTTATCGACGAAATCGCTTTCAAAACCAAACTCCTGTCAATCAATTCATCGATAGAAGCAGCCCGTGCCGGCAGCATGGGAAAGGGGTTTGCTGTTTTATCGACCGAAGTGAGAAAATTAGCCGAAAAAGTAAAAGACATATCCGAAGATATTAAAACAATTTCGAATCGTGCTGTCGATATATCTGACAAATCAGTGATTTTGTTACAGGAACTCATTCCGGAAATTCAAAATTCAACAAAACAAATACAAGCCGTATTACGTTCGTCGATAGAACAAAAAACAGGGGCAATGCAAGTTAATGATTCCTTGGCTCAGATGAGTGTCATTAATCAAAAGAATGTAAACATGGCAGAACACATTGATACCAACTCCGAAGAGCTTGCCGTTTTGGCTGATGAAATGCTCAATTTAGTCAAATTTTTCAGAATATAAAAATCTAAAATATGAAAAAGATAACACAAATTCGCGTTAAAATTGTTATTCCCGTTGCTTTATTAATGATGATAATCGGAATTATTGTGATATACATTATCGCTGATTTATCGCGAAAACAAATTGAGATAGAATCTCAACACGTTGCCAAGGAACGATATGAATCCTTTACTCGCATCACAGAACTTTTAAATCAAAAAAGTACGGTTCGGCTCGAATATTTAACAACAGCTACCGAAGTGATTGCAGCCTACGAAAACCAAGACCAAACCGAAGGCAGAAAAAATCTGTCCGAATTTATCAATAAAATCGATGATGCAACTGCTCAATTCACCAATAATGAAAAACCATTTATTCAATATCATAAACCGCCGGCAATAAGCTTTTTGAGATCTTGGACTGATTTATCGGAAGGCAATTACGGAGACGATTTATCGGGTTTTCGCAAAATAATTTTGTCAGTATATGAACAAAAAAAAGTACTGTCAGGATTTGAAAAAGGCAGATGGGGCTTAGGATTTAGAGTTATAGCACCAATTATGAACCGAAACACATATTTGGGTTCGGCAGAAAATATTATTGGTTTCAAGGAGATACAAAATTCAATTCATTTGGCAAAAAACGACAAGATGTTTGTTTTCGACATTCAAAAAGACAGCACCCAAAAAACTGCTTATACCGTAAAATTTGAACAATTTGGCATACTTTCTACCGACAGCACTTTTACTGTTCCGAAACATATACTTCAAAAAGCCACAGATTCTTTGTATTCCGAATTGATAGACAACAACTTTATAATAAGTTTCCCGATACGCGATTTTGAACAAAACACAATAGCAGTCATTTGTTTTGTTGACGATTTTTCTGACATCAATCTAATGGCTAAAACCAATAAAAATAAACTTATCTTACTTCTAACATTTATTTTCATTATATTTATCATCATACTCACAGGTGCTTTAATTTGGCTGGTTTCTACTCCTCTGAAAAAACTCATTAAAGACTTAGAACCCTTTAAAAAAGGAGATTTTACTCATTCTATTAATATTTCGAGAAAAGACGAAATCGGTCAATTAGCTTCTGCTCTGAATGATACGTTTATGAAAATGAAAGAACTTATCGGTTCGGTTCAGGGAACTGTCGATAATTTGAATCAAGCCGGCGAACATATCAATTCGAGTGCACAGGACGTTTCGCAGGGAGCATCGGAACAAGCCGCTTCGGTGGAGCAAGTTTCGGCTTCCATGGAACAAATGACCGCCAACGTGGAACAAAATATGCACAACTCTCAAATCACCGAAAAAAACGTGCTCATGGCTGCTGCTGCGGTTTTCGAGGGTAACAAAAGCGTAAAACGAACTGCCGATTTGATGCGAAATATCCTGGAAAAAGTAAATGTGATTAACGACATTGCCAAGCAAACCAACATCTTGGCACTCAACGCATCGGTCGAAGCAGCATCTGCCGGAGAATTTGGAAAAGGTTTTGCCGTAATTGCCCGCGAAATTCGCGAATTGGCTGAATACAGCCGCCGTGCCGCCGTGGAAATCACCGACAACGTGAAACAAGGTTCGGCAATTTCCGATAAAGCCACAAAACAGTTGGGCGAAATCGTGAAACAAATGGAAACAACATCGGAATTAATAAAACAAATCACAATTGCCAGCCAAGAACAAAACAACGGAATCGAACAAATTACAAACGGAATTCAACAACTCAACAAAGTTACTCAGCAAAATGCAGCCGTATCGGAAGAAATGGCAACCAATTCGGAGGAATTGGCAGGACAGGCAGAAATGTTGAAAAACGTAGTTCAATATTTCAAACTCGGCAATTTCATTCCTATGGTAAAAGATGAATTTAAAACAGTTTCGGATAACCATAATGATGATTTCAATTTCGTTCCCGACAATCAAATTGCCGATTTATCGCAATACACACAAATTTCGAAAATTAAAAAAGAAAAAGGTATAAACTTAGATTTGGGAGAGATTTCCGACAACGATTTTGAACGATTTTAACAATTAACAATTATTTTTTAGTGGACGAAAACAATAAAATATCAAACGATGATTTGAACCGAATTTTCGAGGCAAAGCTCACCGATGCCGAATTCGAAAAACTCAGTCGCTTCATACATTCTCAATACGGGATAAAAATGCCTCCCGTAAAGAAAGTCATGCTCCAAAGTCGGCTTCAAAAACGTTTGAGAGTATTGAAAATTGCATCGTTTAAAATATATATCGAATACGTTTTCAGCGATGAAGGACGCGATGAAATTATACACATGATGGACGTTGTTTCGACCAATAAAACAGATTTTTTCAGAGAATCAGCCCATTTCGATTTTATCAAAAAAACCGTAATGCCCGAATTTTTGGCAGATAAAAATCAGCAAAAAACAATAAAAGTATGGAGTGCCGGAAGTTCGAGCGGAGAAGAAGCATACACAATTGCCATGGTTTTAACCGATTATAAAATGGTTAATCCCAATTTCGATTTTCATATCTACGGAACCGATTTATCGACCCGAATATTGAAAAATGCAATCGAAGGCATTTATTCCGAACGCCGCATCGATGATTTGCCCATGGATATTAGGCGACGCTATTTTTTGAAAAGTAAAGATTCAACGAAACAACTCGTTCGCATCATTCCGGAATTGAGGCAAAAAACAAAATTCGAACGACTCAATTTTATGGACGATGTTTACCCGGTAAGCGAAGTTTTCGACATTATTTTTTGCCGAAATGTTCTGATTTATTTCGACCGAGAAACCCAAGAATCGGTGATTTCAAAACTATGCAGAAACCTGAGAAAAGACGGCTATTTTTTTCTCGGGCACTCGGAATCAATAACAGGAATCAACGTTCCACTAAAACATATACAACCAACAGTTTTCAAACGAATTTAATTTTGTACTTAGTATTTTTATAATTATCAATTATCAATTATCAATTATCAATTATCAATTATCAATTATCAAT
>DYMH01000005.1 GCA_020721645.1 Draconibacterium orientale | reverse complement strand
CTTTCGGGATAAAAATCCCGAAAAACGTTGACTTTATGGACGGACTCTAAATAAGACATTTTTTCTGATTTTTATCACTATTTCTTCTAATAAAAGTCATTAGTATACCTTTTCAAGTTGATTAGTTTTGAGATACCAAAAAAAGATAGAACCCAAACGTGTTCTATCAAACCATACATTCAAAATAAATTAAGAAACTTATGACAGAAACTAAAGCATTAATCAACGAATTGCTCGACAAACATGGAAACAAACGCAACAGTTTGATTCCAATTTTGAACGGCATTGTCGAAAAAGAACATTTTCTCACCAAAGAAGCGATGTTGGAAGTTGCCGCCCAATTAGATATTTCGGCAGCCGAAGTTTACGGAACCGCCTCTTTTTATTCATTCCTCGATACCAAAGAAAGAGGTCGAAACGTTATTCGCATTTGTAAATCAATCACTTGCGATATGAAGGGCAAAAAAGAAATCATTAAAACCGCAGAAGAAGTTCTGAAAATCAAATTAGGAGAAAACTCTTCTAATAAACGATTTTCATTGCTCGAAACCAATTGTTTGGGATTGTGCGATGAAGGACCTGCAATGCTTATCAACGATGAGTGTTACACAAAATTAACCCCTTCAAGTGTTCGCGAAATATTAAACGACCTTTTGAGAAACAAAGTCTAATTAATTCGGAGGAAAAAACCATGTTAAATAAAGCAAAAAAAGTAGATATTATATTCAGCCCATACTCTACGGCTCCTTATCAAGTCTTAAAAGAACATCATAAGAAAAATAATAAAGCCGAAGTTATTGACCAGATTTTGAAATCGGGTCTCAGAGGACGGGGCGGTGCCGGTTTTCCGACCGGATTAAAATGGAAATTTGCCGCAGAACAACAAGGCGACATCAAATACGTAATTTGCAATGCCGATGAAGGCGAACCCGGAACATTCAAAGACCGCAAATTACTCACCGAAGTTCCGCGTAAAGTGATTTCCGGAATGGCAATTTGTGCTTGGGTTACAGGCTCAACAAAAGGTGTAATTTATTTGCGTCGCGAGTATAAATATTTGATAAAAGGACTCGAAAAAGAGTTGGATATATACAAGCAACATGCAAAAGAAATAGGACTTAATTTCGATATTTCGATATTTTTGGGAGCCGGGGCTTATGTTTGCGGCGAAGAAACTGCACTTATCGAATCAATGGAAGGCAAACGCGGAGAGCCAAGGAACAAGCCGCCATTTCCAATCCAAAAAGGCTATTTGGGCTACCCAACCGTTGTTAATAATGTTGAAACTTTCGCATCTGCCAATATGATTTGTCGAATTGGTGCCGATGAATATCGAAAGCTTGGCACAGACGACCAACACGGTTCAAAATTATTTTCCATTTCGGGCGATTCTCCAAAAGAAGGAGTTCATGAACTCGAATTGGGTATGACATTAGAAGCTTTTGTTGCGGAATTTGGCGACGGCGACACAAAAGCAGTACAAGTAGGAGGCGTTGCAGGTTTTTGTATTCCGCGAAAAGATTTTAAATCTGCCGTTATCGGCGAAGGAAATACAACGGGCAGCTCTACAATGGTTTTCAACAGCACGCGTTCAATGTACAACGTTTTGCATAATTATTTGGAATTTTATGCCGAAGAATCATGCGGGCAATGCACACCTTGTCGAATCGGTTGCCAGCAACTGCTCAAAGGAATTGAAGCCGTGAAAACAGGAAAAAAATCACCCGAATATTTGAATCAACTTCTCAAATTAGCCGACACAATGAGAATTACATCGAAATGCGGTTTAGGTCAATCGGTTACGAATTCGTTCAGTTCTATTGTGAACAATTTCAGAGAAGAAATGATTTATTAACAGACAAAAGTATCAAGATTTTAGATTTTAGAAATATTACTGTAAAATTAAATAATTTCCGAAATCATATCTTGCGTCTTGTGTCTCAAATCTCATATCTAAAAACTAATAAAATGGCAAATAATATCACCTTAAATATCGACGGTATCGACGTAACGGTCGAACAAGGAACTTCTATCTTGGATGCCGCCAAAAAAATCAACATCAAAATCCCGACACTTTGTCATCACGAAGACTTATGTGTTGCCGGAAACTGTCGCGTTTGCGTTGTGGAACAAGTCGGGAAACAAACTTTAACTGCCTCTTGTGCAACACCTGCCGACAAGGGAATGAAAATTTTAACATCTTCTCCCAAAGTGCGTAGAGCCCGAAAGGATATTCTCGCCCTTTTAGTTTCGGAGCACAACACTCAATGCACAACCTGCTATCGAAGTACAAATTGCGAGCTTCAAACCCTATCTTCCGACTATAATGTAGATAATCAAATCTACCTGAGTGTTTTGAAAAAAGGCGACACCGATTTGGATAAATCATCGTGGTCGGTAGAAAAAGACAACAGCAAATGTATTCGTTGCCAACGTTGCGTGCGAACCTGTGCCGAAATTCAACATGTGAACGCATTGGCTGTTACCGAACGAGGGAAAGACATGAGAATCTCAACGTTTATGCACTTACCAATGAACGAAATCGTTTGTACTAACTGCGGACAGTGTATCATACACTGCCCCACAGGAGCATTGACCGAAAGAAGATATTATGACGACATTTGGGAAGCAATCGATGATCCGGACAAATACGTAGTCGTCAATACAGCTCCTTCGGTGCGTGTTGCACTTGGCGAAAGCCTCGGACTGCCTGTCGGAACACGCGTTACGGGGCAAATGGTAACGGCTCTTAAAAAAATGGGCTTCGATGCCGTTCTCGATACCGATTTCACGGCAGATTTAACCATTATGGAAGAAGGAACCGAATTATTGACACGCTTGAAAAAAGCTTTGGTCGATAAAGAAAAAGTTGCACTTCCGATGATTACATCTTGCTCACCGGGCTGGGTAAAATTTATTGAACACATGTATCCGGAGCATTTAGACCATCTCTCGACCTGTAAATCGCCGCAACAAATGTTTGGTGCTTTGGCAAAAACATATTTCGCCGAAAAGAAAGGAATCGACCCTTCGAAAATTGTTTGCGTTGCAGGAATGCCTTGTGCTGCAAAGAAATTTGAGGCAAACCGTCCCGAAATGCGAGACAGCGGTTTTCAAGATATTGACGCCGGGCTGACAACCCGAGAATTGGGACACATGATTAAACAATCCGGTTTGAATTTTATGGATTTGCCCGAAGATAATTTTGACAGCATCATGGGTGAATCGACAGGTGCCGGTGTTATTTTCGGTGCTACGGGCGGTGTTATGGAAGCTGCATTAAGAACAGCTTATTTCCTAATCACCGGTCGCCCGGTGCCGTTCAAAGACCTAAACATTTTGCCCGTTCGCGGTATGGAAAGTGTGAAAGAAGCTACCGTTAAATTCGAAAATTGCTTGCCCGAATACAGTTTCTTGGAAGGTGTTGAAGCTCGTTTCGCAATTGCCCACGGATTAACAAATGCACGTGCAATTATGGACCAAATCGCTGCCGGAAAATCGCCCTATCATTTTATAGAAATCATGGCTTGCCCCGGCGGCTGTATCGGAGGCGGCGGACAACCGATTCCTACAACAAACGAAATTCGTTTGAAACGTATTGCAGCTATTTACGAAGAAGATGCCGGAAAACCAATCCGCATGTCGCACGAAAACCCCGAAATTACTCAGATTTACGAAGAATTTCTTGGAAACCCGCTCGGCGAAAAATCGCATCACTTGTTACATACAAAATACCGAAAACGAAACCGGTACTAATTGATAATTGATAATTGATAATTGATAATTGATAATTAAAAAAAGCATCGAAGTTTCGGTGCTTTTTGTATATTTGCAAATCAACTTTTTTATCATTTTTACTTTGCTTAAATACGAAGTGATTGCAACGAAATAAACTGTTCATTTGGCAATGATTTTGCTGAATCGTTCGGCTAAGGCTCTGCCTTAGTCGAATATTTTAAAAGAGGCTTTGCCTCGAATAAATACAATCAAAACAAATCCGTTTTTAAAATAAGCATGATATTTCGTTACAAATCCGAAGCACAATAATATTGCATTTTATCAATTGTTTATCTATTTGATATAAAAGATGTCAGCACAGCAATAAATTTACCAATTAAAGAAAATCAGGCTCTTCGTCAAAAAGTGTGCGTAAATTGAAGATGCCTTAAAGATAAGATGTTTATTGTCTGTTAGTTAAGTACCATAAAATAATCAAATCTTATATTATTTCTTAAATCCGCATGTGTTTTTATATATTATTGTATTTCAACAAATAATTTCCGGCAGATTTCACTTATTCAAGTGTTTAAAGATTTCGATTTTTTCTTATAATTCTTGGAAAATCTGCCGGAACTTGCGGATTTAAGGTTATTCTTAAAAATAAGTTCTAAACACCATAATTTCAAATAATTACATACTTATCTTTAAAATTTACCCACATAAAATGACGAAGAACCATAATAGTTCGGCATTTTTTTTTTCGCTAAGTTGCAAAGCACGCAAAGACGTTGATCTTGAATAATTAGCGTCTTTGCGAGACAAAATATCTGTAATTTACTAATATTCTGTTAGATATAAAAATATAACGAAGTATAGAAAGAAAGAACATGACTTTTTTTCTTTTCACCCAATTAAAAATTACTAAGTTACAAACCTATATTTATCACATAATCAATAATATAAAAAACAAGCATTATTTATTAATTTATTGTAATTCAACATTTTACCTGTTTTCTAATTTTCATATTTTCACATATTATCGAACCACTAAAAAAAATATTATGACTAAAATTATTATTACTTCGATATTTTTATTTTTGAGCACATTTGCTTTTTCTCAAAAAATATCAAAAACCTTTTTTTTCGATAAATATTCGGTTTCCCAAATGGGAAACTATCAAATAATCGACTTTGACAATTGTTTGCAAACCGCCGAAGTCGGGAATCCGGTTTTGCCGTATTTTGCCGTTAAAATGTTGCTTCCTCAGGGAACCAAAGCCGATAAAATATCTATTCGGGGCGAAAATCTGACCGAAATCGAAGGCAAAATAAATTTATATCCTCGCCAAACAACCCGTCCGCTTTCGTACACCGGAAAGCCGGAGTTTGTTGTGAATCGACAAACCTATTCGCAATCGACAAAATATCCAACGAAACAAGAAATCAATTTCGATACTCAATTTCTCGATGGATATGCCATTTGTTTATCAACTTTTACCCCCCTTGTTTACAATCCGAAAGATAAAAAAGCATCGTTTTATAAAAAAATTACTGTCGAAATTGAATATTCTGTCGATGCAAAATCCGAAGCAATTGGTCGAAATGCAAAAAAATCAACTTTTATTACCAAAAAACTCGAACAATTCGTTCAAAACTCGGAATTACTCGAAACCTATCAAGTCAATGATTCAAAAACCGAAACATATGATATTCTGATTGTTACAGGAAGTTCTTATGTTAATTCCTTTTCGTCTTTAAGCGATTTTTATCTAAAAAAAGGATTAAAATCAGAAGTTAAAAGCATGCCGGAAATTTATGCCCAAAGCAGCGGAACCGATAATGCCGAGAAGCTCAGAAACTATATTATTTCGGAATATCAAACTAAAAATATCTCATCTGTGATTTTGGGAGGCGATGTAGAAATTGTTCCGTATCGGGGTTTATACGGTCATGTTAATTCGGGCGGAACAATCTATGAAGATGATAATATCCCTTCCGATTACTACTTTTCAGCCTTAAACGGAACGTGGAACAATGATGGCGACAATTTATGGGGCGAAGCCGATGAAGATGATTTGCTGCCCGAAATTGCAGTGGGCAGAATGCCGTTTTCAAGTGTTTCGGAATTGAATAAAATGTTGAATAAAACCTTGAAATATCAACAAACTCCGGTTTTGGGCGAATTAAACAATCCGCTTTTGGTCGATGAGTCTTTACACAGCGCCACCGAAACTTGGGGTGCCGATTATTTGGATTTACTTATCGGAAACCATACTGATAATGGATATACCACAACAGGAATCCCGGCAAGCGACCCTTACGAAACTCTTTACGAACGAGACGGCAATTGGTCCCACTACGCCCCAAGCACACTGATTACCGAAATAAACACCGGACACCCGTTTATTTATCATTGCGGTCATGCAAATTGGGATTACGTTATGGGCTTGAGCAATTCGGACATCACCAATGAAAATTTCAACTTGGTAAACGGAACTACGCATAATTACACTTTTGTCTATACACACGGCTGTATTTGCGGCTCGTTCGACAATGATGACTGCATAGGTGAAGAAATGGTGAAGATTGATAATTTTCTTGCCGGTTTTATCGGGAACTCACGTTACGGCTGGTTTAACGAAGGTCAAACCGAAGGACCGTCGGCACACATTCAACGCGAATTTGTTGATGCCTTGTACGACCAAAAAATCGAAAATATCGGCTTAGCACATGCCATTTCAAAATTAAACACTGCTCCTTGGGTTGAAGCTCCCGGACAGTGGGAAGAAGGTGCCATGCGTTGGTGTTTCTACGATTGCAACGTACTTGCCGACCCGGTTTTGTCGCTTTGGATTGCCAATCCGTACAATGTGAATGCGACTTATAACAGCACACTCAACATTAACGATGATTTTGCAGCGAATGTAAAAATAAACGGGCTGAATACCTCTAATTATATGTGCTCGGTATTTCAAAACGGCGTTCTCATCGGTGAAGCCGTAACAGATTTGGACGGAAATGTTTTGATTGATTTGGACAATGATTTGGTACAAACCGGAAGTGCAACTTTAATTGTGAGCGGTTACAACATTTTAAATACCGAATATCAGTTTACAGTTGTTTCCGGAACATCTATTGAGAACAATTTGGAAGCATTCACTTACACTATTTTCCCGAATCCTGTTGATAATCTGCTAACATTATCCTACGAAACAAAAAATAATACTCATGTTAGAACAGAAATTTTCGATGCTCTCGGCAGAAGAGTAAAAATGATAAATGACACGGAACTTCCGGCAGGCAGATACAACGAAAATATCGATTTATCATCGTTGAACGGCGGAATTTATTTTTTCAAACTGAAAATCGGAGACAAATCATACAGAAAGCAATTGATTAAACTTTAAAGAAAAAACGTCCGATTTTTTCGGACGTTTTTTTTTAGTATAATTTACTTTTAACGAACACTATAGAAAATAAACATGTAAAAATATCAGCATAAAGAAGAAAAAATCATTTTACAGAATCTTTAAAAATTTCATGTGTTTATATTTTATTTTTGCCACATGGAAGTCCACATTCTATTGACTTTGCTCCGTTAGCTTGATTTCTTAATATCATCATGCTCTTTTTTGATTTGCCAAAATCATGGACGTTTCATATCTTTAAAAAATATTTGAAGAACTTTTTTGATACTAAAAAAAAAAATATGAAACCGGAATTAAAAGACATTTTGGTCCCCGTTGATTTTCAGGAATCTTCGATGCGTGCGGCAGAATATGCTGTTCAATTGGCACAGGAAACACAGGGCACAATTCATTTTTTATATGTGATACGCAAATTAGATTATTTCGGTGAAATGATGCGTTCATCGTCGGATATTGAAAAAATATCGGCTTTTGCCGAAGATAAATTAAAGGAATTTGCACAAAAAATTGAAACAGAAAAAGGGATTCCCTGCAAAACCCATGTAGTGCACGGAAAGGTGCACGAAGAAACCGAGAACAAAGCTCTCGAACTGAATGCTGCATTTATTGTTATCGGCGACAACACCCAAAACGGCGAAAAAAACAGCTCGGTAGGCTCAAATATGGCTCATATTATCAGCCATTCGAGTTGCCCGGTTTTGGTAACGAAATATCCGTATCGCCACGTTTTCAATAAAATTGTCGTGCCTTTGGATTTGAGCAGCGAAACATCAACTCAAATCCGAAACGCTATAACATTAGCCAAAAAATATAATGCAAGCGTCCATCTGGTTTCGGCTTTGATTGCGGGAGTTAAACACAAAAAAAGCAGAATATTCAAAAAAATGGAAGAAACACAGAAAACTTTGGTCGAAAATAAAATTGAATGTTTCTCGAAATTATATCCCAAAACGGAAACACCGCCGTACCAAGTGGTTTTGGAATATGCTTATGAAATTCAAGCCGACAGTATTCTGTTAATGACTCATAACGAAAAAAGAGGCGACAATTATATTGGAGCTTTTGCACAGAATCTTATCATCGAATCGAAAATTCCGGTTCTCAGCTTAACGGCTGCCGCCGGCGATTCTGAAAATGCTGAGGCAGTTCAAAAATTTATCGACCCATTCGGAATTATTTTCGGGGCGATTCAAAAAGAAGAAAACAAATAAAAAAGCAAATGAACAAAGTGAAAACAATAGCCCTGGTAGCCCACGATGCCCGAAAAAAAGACTTGGTGGAATGGGTGGAGTGGAACTGGGAAAATTTGGTTAAATATCGTTTGGTTTGCACCGGAACTACCGGAAAAATGGTTGAAGATGCCATTTTGCAAAAAGCCGACGACCGCGAAGCAATAAAACACAACATCATCAAACTGAAATCGGGACCGCTAGGCGGAGACCAACAACTGGGTGCCATGATAGCCGACGGAAAAATAGACCTGATGATTTTTCTTTGGGACCCGATGACACAACAACCTCACGATGTTGATGTTAAAGCTCTTTTGCGTATTGCAGTTCTCTATAATTTGCCCAATGCCTGCAATCGTTCTACGGCAGATTTTTTAATTTCCTCGCCCCTGCTCGATACCGATTATCGACCAAAATTGAAAGATTTTTCGGAATATATCAATCGATTTACAATTTAATATTCAATGTCGTTGAGTTAAGCATGTGTTCGGCTGAGGCTCTGTTCCAGTCGGGCTTATTTTGCAAGGCTCTCCCTTGCTTCTACAGACAGACAGAGCCTGTCATAATAACTTCGACTTAGGCAGAGCCTAAGCCGAACAGCAAATACATTTCTTTACAAAATGACATAGATTTAAAATTTATCAAAATAAAGACTCGGCGAATTTTTTGTTTATCTATTGAACAAAAATTCGTTTCGAGTCTTTATTTTAATGTGTTTCTTAGTTTAAAACATAAACCATTTTTGTATTTTGATATGTTGGTGTTGATAAGGTAATAACAATAAATAATGCTTATCCGCAAAGTCCCCTAAAAATTTAGATTGATAAAATAATGTTTTTTATTACAGCTAATTTGTTAATTAAATGTATGTTGCAAACTCCTCCTTACCAAAGGGAGGCTGGGGGGGCTGGGGGGATTTTTATTCAATTTATATGCTATTCCGTAATATTGTGATTAATATCTTTGTGACAAATAATTGATATTTAACAAATTAATAAATTCACTATCGCCGGCTTTTAAGCCGGTGTAAATTAAAAACGTCATTTGGCTTTAGCCTTTCATTTTTTATAATGTTATAAAATTGGTGGCTAAAGCCGTCTAATAGTTTGTATGACACCGGCTTAAAAGCCGGCGATAGTTAAAAATTATCACAGTATTTCGGAATAGCACCATAATTTTTATTCATTTTTTAAACTCTTAGGATTTGTAACGAAATAACATGGATATTTTTAAAAACAAATTCGCTTTGTTTTGATTGTATTTATTCGAGGCAAGCCTCTTTTAAAATATTCGACTAAGGCAGAGCCTTAGCCGAACGATTTAGCGAAATGAATAGCATATTTCGTTACAGTCCCTTAGATAGGATTTTTTGCACGATACTTTAACAAAAAAAATCCGCAAACTTTTCGATTTGCGGATTTTTATATTTTTGGTTCGTAAATTAGAAAATAACACCTACCGAAACGCCAAAAACACTGTTTTTGTAATAGTACGATTCGTTGGAATCATCGTTCAAATCTGTTAAACCTAAGCCATAACGACCTTCGATAAATATGGGACCGAATTTCATTCCCAAACCGGCATTGATTCCCAAATCGAAGCGTTTCATTTTGTATGTGTCCCAATTGATGTCATCATCACTTTCTGTGGATACGCCTAAAACTGTTTGTTTCGATTTTATTTTTCCGTTCATGGCATAGCCGAAATACGGACCTGCTAAGAAAAACAAGGGTGTTGGTCCAACTTTTATTTTTACCGAAAGCGGAACTTCAAGATAATTGACAATCGTTTTCTCATAATTTCCTTCATCTTCTTTGCTATAAAATCCTTTCTGCGAAAACAAGACTTCGCCTTGAAGTGAGAGATAAGGCACAACTTTTTTTTCTAATACCAATCCGCCGTTCACGCCGATAAGACTTTTTTTGTATTCATCGAAATTAGGCTGATCGCTTTTGATAGTTGCCATATTTAAGCCAATTTTTAAGCCGATTTTTTGGGCAGTGGCTGAATAGACAATCAAGAATACAGATAAAATAAGAAATAGTTTTTTCATGTTGTTGTTATTTTAGTGAATTGAATTTCAAAATTAATATTTTTATCGAAATTATTAGATTATTTCTTTACAAAAAATAATTGACTTTGAAAATCTGATATTCTTTGAAATTTTAAATAAATGAGCGAGTCATATTTATAAGTTTTTTCAAAAAAATATTATGGCGATTCTGTCAAAATAAATCGCCCGTTAATTATTTTATAATTTTGTTGTCCAATTCTAACAATTTCGCCTTCTTTATATTTAATCAAACCCACAATGTCGCTTTCTATTGTATATACCTCCCCGCCGGTTTGATAAGCCATATCAAGGTATTCGGCATTGATTCGGTCTGTCAGTCCGCAAAGGATTATTTTTACGGGTTTATTTATTTGTTTGATTAGGCTGTAATCTCGCATGGTCGATAAATTATCGGCTATGAGAACGACATTTTGTTTTTCGGGAAATTTGTTCATGGCAAAAAGCAAGGCTTCGACATCATTTTCGGGACCATCGCCTCCGGTGCCTTTTTCCATGGTTTGCACGGCAGTATTGAGTATCGAATCGATATTTTGTTTATTACAGTAATAAATTCCGCCGGTTTGCCCGATACGTTTTTTCGAGTCGGCTTGTTTGTCTCCGTCGTTAAAAAATACAAAAGTTTGATTTTTCTTTTGCTCGAAATTCAAATTATACCACAATAAAATTTCGGCAATAAAGGGCGACATACTTTGAGTTATATCGCACACTATCAACATATTATCCCAGTCGGAGTGGCGTTCTAAAACTTTAATTATAGTGGAATCTTCCAATCGGCTTTTATGGGTCAAAATCCGACGAAAATACTGTCGTGCAGTTTCGCCGTAGGATAAGGTTCTGTTCGATTCGTAGGTGATAACAAAACCATGCCGAAAATTATAGCAATTTTTGGAATCGGCACCGGTTTGCCTTACGATTTCCCATTTGACGGTGTTGTTGTTAAAAAGTTGAGGTGCAATTAAATAAAGCTCGAGCAATCGTTTTTTGTTGAGTTCTTCCGAAATGAGGCGATTGGGATAATCTGTACAGAGTAAGCTTATTTTCTTAATCGTTTGTTGTTTTAATTTTAAAATCTCTTCTGAATTTTTAATTGTCGAACTTCCAAAACTCATCTGCACGAATACATATTTCTCGTTTTTTTTAAATTCAAAATGATATTCAGGTACAATGATTGTGTCGAATCGTGAGATAACATACACCGACACTTGGGCATGTACATCGAAAAGACTTGTCGCAAGAACAAGACTTAAAATGAAAAAAAATACTCTAAAAAATGGTTTTAGTTTTAAAAAAGGCATAAAACAAAGCGATTTGTTCTAATTATACATCTATATATCAACAACTTAAATACTGAATATTTTAATCAAAAAACACCCAAAAGGATTTTCAGCAAAATCATATTTTTACTCCATTTTTTGTGGATATATCATTTTGGGGAATCGTTCCGTAAATTAAAGAAACAATCCGAAATTAAGGCGTTAAAATGTTAAACGTAAACAATTGTTAAGTTAATATTAAGCATTTCTTTGAGTTCGAGACCTTTTTCAATCATAATATCAACATCATCTTGGCAAAACCATTTTACTTCAAATTCCGGGCTCACATCTTTTAAGGCAAATATCATTCTAACAATAGCTTTTGAAGTCCCGGTGTTGAAATACATCCAATTAAATTCGAGTATTGTTTTCTGCTTTGGTGCCGTTTTATAAAGTTCGATATAATCAAAAACGGGTTTATAATATGCAACAACATTTTCGGGATATGATATGCCGGAAATCGAAAAAATACCTTCATCTCCGTTCAGTTTTATTAATGGCGTTTCTTGTGTTTTGTTTATAACTATGGTGTCCATATTTAGGCTGTTTTAATTATTAGAGTGTAAAATATTTCCTTTTCGGAAGTTTCTGTAAATGTGAAAGAAAAATTATTTCGTGTAAACATTGCAATTTCGAGCAAACCAATGCCGCTGTTTCCAAGTTCGGAGATTTCGGTATTGTACAGTTTCTTTTTGTAATATTTTTGAATTTCTTCGTTGCTACTCGATTTTAATTTTTCGATATAGTTTTTAAATGTTTCATAATGCTCCAAATCAATGTAATTACTGCATTCGAGAAAACGTTCTTTGTTTGTTTCAAAAAGAGTGAATATTCCGGGTTTGTGCCCATCGACAGACTTACCGTGTTTTGTAACATTTTGAATGATTTCGATAACAGTAATCATATTTTTGATATTTCCCGAAGACATTGAATTTCCGTCAATCAAATTGTCATGCACCAGTTCCACCAAATTGGCATTGGATTCGGTCGAAAAATCTCCTTTGTAAAATATCAATGTATTTCGCTCTGTCAGCAATTTGTAATTTCGTTCAATTTCGAAAATTCCGCCTTCCCGCACAATTGAATTTCTATTGTTAAAAACCTCCAAACTCAAAAACATGCGAGAATATTTTTCATTTATCGGAACAAACATTTTTTGTAAGGTATGATTCGATTTTCTTAACATTTCAACCATCGCCAAACTCGCACCTGCCGATATTCGTGTTTTGGATAAAGCACCGTGATATTGAAGTTTCGATTCCACACTGTCCATCAGGTTCAGATAATTAATTTCATCGTCAAAAAGTTGTACATATTTTTTTTCGATTACATTAGCCGAAGAAACCATAATACGATCTTTGAGAATATTGAGTTGTAAATAGTCTTTTTGATTTATAAAATCTTCCGATTCAAAATCCCAAGGATTGTATTGTATATCAACATTACGAAACGAATCGATAATAAATGTAGAAACTGCATTTGAAAATTTACCCTGCTGATTTTCGGATAATTCATAGCTTTCAAGCAATTCTATCAACATTGTACTTATATTATTGGTAAATCTTCCAAAATAAGCAATCTTGATGTTTTCTTTTTCAAAATTTTCGTAAAATGCAAACATATTCTTTTAAGTTATATCACAAAATTGCACAAAAATATCGTATCAAAAAAAATAAATATTGTTTAATAAATATATATTTTGAATTGCACGAGAAATATGAATTCGTCATGATTCAATTGAAAATATTACCATTTCATAATAAACATATTAATTTATTGTTAAGATAATTTTTATCTTTAAAAAATAAAAGTAAATTTACGATAAACCCTTTGTAAATATCTTTTTTTTGATAGGATACAATTCAAACGTTTGCGAAGGATTTTACTCTCTGTTCAAACAGGTTGCGATTACTCTAAAAAATCCAAATACGAAGCTTATGTTCCAAAAATTGAAATTTTTAATTTTTATCAGCATTATTTTTCATTTTTTTTTGTTCCGGCAAAATGTAAAAGCACAAGATTTTAATGTTCAATTTGAACATATTTCCATAGAACAAGGCTTGTCGCAAAGCTCCGTATTTGCAATTTGTCAGGACCACAAAGGATTTATTTGGCTCGGCACGCACGATGGGCTGAACCGTTTCGACGGTTATAATTTTAAAATCTATAAAAACTCTAAAAACGACAGTTTGTCCATTTCGGGCAACATCATCAAAGCGATTTATGAAACCAAGGATTCGGTATTGGTTGTAGGTACATTTGGCAACGGTTTAAATCTGTTTCATCGCAATTCCGAAACTTTTTCCCGCTTTATCCACGAGCCAAACAGCATCAATAGCCTGAGTAACAATAGCATTCGCTGCATTGCCGAAGATAAACACGGCATTCTGTGGATTGGAACCGAAGGCGGAGGACTGAACAGATTCGATAAAAAAAACAAAACATTCAAATCCTATCAACATAACCGAAATAATGAAAACAGTTTGTGTCAAAACGAAGTAAACGATATTGTTATCGATAAAAAAGGAATGTTGTGGTTAGCCACAAATGGCGGATTAGACATGTTCGATCCGAGTAGCGAAAAATTTACACATTTCAAACACAACCCAAAAGATAATAACAGTTTATCGAACGATTTTTTGCCCTGTGTTTATGAAGACAGTCGCGGGCAAATTTGGGTTGGAAGCCGCGAAGGACTTAACATTTTTGAACCGAAAACCCAAACATTTAAAAAATACGCCTATCATGCAAATCAACCAAACGGATTGTGCAATAATGTGGTACTAAAAATAATGGAAGATTCTCAGGGATTTGTGTGGATTGGAACCAGCGATGGCGTAAGCCTTTTCGACCCAAGAACAACAACGTTTTACACCTATCAGCACAACAGTTTCGATACAAAAAGTCTAAGTCACAACAACATAGCTTCACTGTACAAAGATGCGGCAGGAATTATTTGGATTGGCACATGGGAACGCGGTGTGAATAAATTCGATATTTTATCGAAAAAATTTAAACTCTACAAATACAGCAATTCACTCAGCAACAACTCGTTGCCTGATAAAACAATTCGTTCTGTTTTTGCCGAAAGCAATGATATTGTGTGGATTGGCTATGTGGAAGGCGGTTTGGTTCGATTCGACCGAAAAACCAACAAAATAGACCGCTACCAAAAAATTCCTTACGATGAAAAAACACTCTACGACAATACCGTTTCATCAATTCTTCGCGACAGTGAAGGCATTTTGTGGATTGGAACTTGGAACGGTGGTATTCAGAAAGCAATTTTTTCGGAAACCGATAAAACAAAAATCGTTCAATTTGAGCATTTAATACAATCAAATTCGGGACTCATCAGCAATACGATACAAAAAATATTTGAAAGTTCCGACCACAAAATCTGGATTGGAACAGCAGGCGGTGTTGATGTTTTCGATAAAAAATCAAACACATTTTTGCACATTATCAATTTTCCGAACACCGAGAAAGGAAATATTCAAGGGGCGATGCAAGAAGACAGGCAAGGAAATATATGGGTTGGTTCGTGGGGCGGACTGCACAAAATATATAAAACCGATAATGGAAATTATCAATCTAAATTGTTTACACACAACGAAAAAGATTCGGCAAGTTTGAACGACAACCGCATCATTTCACTGTATATCGACAAAAATAATGTCATTTGGGCAGGAACATTCGGCAGTGGCTTGAATAAAATTGAAATTCAAAATAATAAACATATTTTCAAACACTATACACAAAGCAATGGTTTGTCGAACAATGTGGTTTATGCAGTTTTCGATGAAAATAACGGCAATTTGTGGCTGAGTACCAACAAAGGCTTGTCGAAATTTGAAGTCAAAACCGAAAAATTTACAAACTACGATGAAAGTGACGGCTTGCAAAGCAACGAATTTTTTTGGGGAGCAGCCTGCAAATCGTCTTCGGGCGAGCTGTTTTTCGGAGGAATCAACGGTCTCAATGCGTTTTATCCTGCAAATATCCAAGATAATGCATATTTTCCGCCGGTTGTGATAACCGATTTCAAAATGTTCAATACCTCAATTAAAATTGGCTATAATTCGCTTTTAAAACAAAGTATCACAGAAACAAAAAAAATTATACTCAATTTTAACGATAAAGTTATTTCTTTTGAATTTTCGGCTCTTCATTTCAGCGTACCCGAAAACAACAAATACGCTTATAAATTGGAGGGGTTCAACAAGGATTGGATTTATACCGATGCAAAAAACAGAACGGCGACTTACACCAATCTCGACCCAGGTCATTATATTTTTAAGGTGAAAGGCTCGAACAGTGATGGGGTATGGAATTTACTGGGGACAGAAATTGATATTATCGTAAAGCCTCCTTTTTGGGCAGAATGGTGGTTTCGTATCTTGGTGTTCGTAGGTGTGGTGGGTTTAATCTATTCGTTTCTGAAAAGCAGGATAAACCGAATCAAAGCACAAAAAATACATCTTGAACAATTGGTAAAAGAACGTACCCAAGAAATAGAACAAAAAAATGAAGAACTTGAAGTGCAAAAAGAAGAAATACAAAGCCAGTCTGATGCTCTAGCTGAAATTATTGTTCAACTCGGCGAACAAAACGAAACAGTCCGAATGCAGAACGAACTGATAATGGGCAGTATAAAATATGCTAAAACCATTCAACAGTCGATACTTCCACAAAAAAAACAACTCGATTCCTATTTCGAGAATTTTATTTTGTACAAACCCCGAAATATCGTTTCAGGCGATTTCTATTGGTTTTTTAAATCGGAGTATGAAAAAGGGAAAGAATATCTGTTTTTTGCCACAGTCGATTGCACGGGGCATGGTGTCCCCGGTGCATTTATGTCGCTGATAGGCAGTAGGTTACTAAACGAAATTGTGAAAGACGAACACATTTATCAACCCTCGCAAATTTTGGTAGCCCTCGACCAAGGTGTTCGGTTATCGCTCAATCAAGAAACCGGCGATAATAACGATGGAATGGATATTGCTCTTTGCAGAATCGAGAAAAATACCGAAAATTTGTATAAAATTGTCTTTTCGGGAGCAAAAATCAGTTTATTATACTATAAATCGGAAACAAAAACATTAGAACGACTCAAAGGCAGTCGAAAACATATCGGCGGATTTCTGTCACGAAACAAAGAGCTTGTTTTTTCGGATTTAGAATTTGAAGCTGCCCAAAACGATATTCTCTACCTTAGCAGCGACGGATTTGCCGACCAAAACAACAAAGAACGCGAAAAATTCGGTTTCGATAAATTTACAGAATTAATAAATAAACACGCCGAACTCCCGATGAAAGAGCAACTCAACGGAATCGAAAAAGCATTGTCCGACTTTCAAATAAGCGAAGAACAACGCGATGATATAACGGTTGTTGGTTTAAGATTCGTCTAATGTAAATTTCGAAAACTATTTTTCTTGATTTTCGTCTCTTAATTTGCTTTTTTTGATGCTGTATGCAAAATAGATAAACAATCCGATTGCCAACCAAACCAGCAAACGGCTCCAATTTGCCCACCCCAAACCGTATATCAAGGCACCGCAGGTTATTATTCCCAATATCGGAACCACCGGAACAAAAGGTGTTTTAAATTGACGGGGAATATTCGGGTGTGTTTTCCTCATGATAATAACACCCACCGACACCAAGATAAATGCAAACAGGGTACCGATACTTGTCATATCACCCACAATATCACCGGGAACAAAAGACGCAAACACTCCAACAAATATCATAAACAAAATATTCGATTTATAGGGTGTTCGGAATTTATGATGTAAATCTGAAAAAATTTTAGGCACCAAACCATCACGGCTCATGGAATAAAATACACGGGATTGCCCGTAGAGCATCACTAATATTACCGATGAAAATCCGGCAAGTATCGCAACGGTTACCAATTTTGCCAGCCAATCGAACCCCGTCATGTAAGTTTGAATGGCATAAACCACCGAAGCCTCTTTTCCTGCATGGCGAAAATCATCGACTGTGGCAACACCTGTGAGAACATAAGCAAATAGAATGTACAATATCGTACATATCGCCAAAGAACCGAGAATGCCAATAGGCATGGCTTTCTTTGGATTTTTTGTTTCCTGAGCGGCTGTAGAAACGGCATCGAAACCGATAAATGCAAAAAATACAACTCCGGCAGCCCCCAAAACGCCCAAGATTCCGCCATAATTATGAGGTATTCCCTGTGTATCGGTATAAATTTGAGGTGCCGGAATGAATGGTGTATGGTTTGCCGGATTAATAAACGACCAGCCAATAACTATAAACAGAATAACGATGGCTATTTTTGTGATAACGATGATTGAATTAACCATCGATGATTCACGAGAGCCTTTTATCAGCAATAAACTTAATGCGGCAACAATAATAAAAGCGGGTATGTTCATAATGCCGTGAGAGACGACTCCCGAGGCATCGGTAAAGGTCTCAAAAGGCGAATGGCTCCAAGCAAAGGGGATACGCATTCCGATATATTCGAGCAATTTATTGAGATATTCGCTCCATGCAATACTCACCGTGGCGGCTCCGAGTGCATATTCCAAAACCAAATCCCAACCGATTATCCATGCAACCAATTCACCCATGGTTGCATACGAATATGTGTAGGCACTGCCCGAAATGGGTATCATGGAGGAGAGTTCGGCATAGCTCAAACCTGCAAGTGCACACCCAATTCCGGCGACTACAAATCCCAAAGTTACTGCCGGACCGGCATTATTGGCAGCCGCAGCAGCTGTTCTTACAAATAATCCAGCACCGATAATTGCTCCGATACCAAGGGCAATAAGAGCCCATGCGGTCAAAGTTCGTTTCATGCCGGTGTTTGTTTCGCGGCTTTCTTCGAGGAGTAATTCAACAGATTTTCTTTGAGTTAGTTTCGACATCGTTTGTTTTGTTGGTATGATGGATATTTCTCAGAGCGTAAATTATGCTATTTTATGGAGCTTTGTGTTTATGGTTGCTTGATATTTACTATTTTTTTTCTGCAAATTTTTCTTGTATGTATTTATTCATCCCTTCGGCAGCTTTTCGCCCATCGCCCATTGCTAAAATAACGGTTGCTCCGCCTCGAACAATATCGCCGCCGGCAAAAACATCTTCGATTGATGATTGCATATTCTCGTTCACCACAATAGTTCCCCATTTGGTTACTTCGAGGTTTTCGAGCACGGAAGGCACCAAAGGATTTGGCGAAACACCCACGGCAACCACCACCACATCAACATCAATCGTTTCCGTTACACCTTGAATAGGAACAGGTTTTCTTCGCCCTGAAGAATCCGGTTCGCCGAGTTCCATTTTTTGTAGAATCATTTTTTTTACAAAACCCTTTTCATCGGCAATGTATTCAATAGGATTGTGCAAATTTAAAAATTCAATCCCTTCTTCAATCGCATGATGCACTTCTTCGATACGAGCGGGCATTTCCTCGCGGGAACGTCTGTAAACAATAATTGCCCTTTCGGCTCCCAGACGCTTTGCTGTGCGTACGGAATCCATAGCTGTATTGCCGCCTCCGATAACGGCAACAACTTTCCCATTGGGTGCAGGCGTGTCCGAATTTACATTTCGTATTGCACCCATCAAATTAATGCGGGTAAGGTATTCGTTCGATGATAAAATATTAATGCTGTTTTCGCCGGGAATATTCATAAAATTGGGTAAACCGGCTCCGCTTCCCACAAAAAAAGCTTTAAAGCCTTCATTGCGCAAATCATCGAAATGTTTTGTTTTACCGACAATAAAATTTGGACGGAATTTAACGCCCATTTTCTTAAGATTTTCAATTTCAAAATCAATAATTTCGTTAGGTAAACGAAATTCAGGGATTCCATACTTTAAAACGCCTCCAATTTCGTGAAGAGCTTCAAAAACAGTAACATCGTAGCCGATGCGTGCCATGTCGGCAGCCCAAGCCAATCCGGCAGGTCCCGAACCGACAGATGCAACTTTCAATCGGTTACTTTTTGAGACTTCGGGGATAGAAATTTTCCCGCTGTTTCGTTCATAATCCGCAGCAAATCTTTCGAGAAAGCCAATTGCAACGGGCGGTTTTGCAAGTTTTACAGTATAAAAACAACTATTTTCGCATTGTTTTTCTTGTGGGCAAACTCGTCCGCAAACAGCCGGTAAAGTGTTTGTTTCTTTCAGTATGGCAGCAGCTCCGAGAAAATCTTTGAGTTCTATTTTTTTAATAAATTTTGGAATGTTGATATTCACAGGGCAACCATCGATACAAGTTGGATCGGCACAATCGAGACATCTGCGGGATTCGTTGTAAGCTATTTCTTCGCTGATTCCCAGATTGACTTCTGAAAAGTTTGTATTTCGTTGCATTGGGTCTTGCTCTACCATTTGACAGCGGTCGAGCGAAGTTCTGTCTTTGGCTTTCAGATTTTTTCGTAATTCTTCCCGCCATTGTTGGGCTCTTTCAATTTTATAGTATTCTAAATCTTTCATTTTATTGATATTTATATAAATTATAATAAAAGTAGTTAGTAAATAGTAGTTAGTATTTTGAAAAAAAGCTGAAAATGAGGTGATTGTATATTTATAAAGTGCATCTATTAATTGCGTATAGTATATAAGTCAATGATAAATTGTGCCGAACTGCCGGATAATCTACGAAAATAAAAATAACAGAAAATCTTTATCCGGAAAAGATAAGATGAGCAGAATCGTTTCTGCAATTATTTGTGGGTTTTACAAGTTTGATATTCGTGAAAATGCACTGTTTCGTCATCTTTATATGCACTCAGGCGCTGGAGCATTTGGTCGAAATCAACCAAATTAGCATCAAATTCCGGACCATCAACGCAAACAAATTTTGTTTCGCCGCCGACTGTAACCCGACAAGCTCCGCACATTCCGGTACCATCGACCATAATTGTGTTTAAACTAGCCTGAGTGGGTACATTATATTTTTTTGTCGTTAATGCAGCAAATTTCATCATAATTGCCGGACCGATAACAATGGCTTCGGCAACGGGTTCTCGTTGCATAACAAGTTCTAAACCAACGGTTACCAGTCCTTTTTGACCATAGCTGCCGTCATCGGTCATAATAATAACTTCATCGGAATAGTGTCTGATTTCGTTTTCAAGAATCAAGAGGTCTTTGTTTCGTGCGGCTAACACGGTGATAACCCTATTGCCTGCTTCTTTGTAGCCTTTGACGATTGGAAAAAGTGGTGCAATTCCGACACCTCCCCCGGCACAGAGAACAGTTCCTATTTTATGAATGTTTGTGGCTTTCCCAAGAGGACCGACAATGTCTAAGACCGAATCGCCTTGATTTAATGCAATAAGTTTCGCAGAAGTAACGCCAACTTCCTGAATAATAAGAGTTATTGTTCCGTTGTGCGTGTCTGAATCGGCGATGGTTAACGGAATTCGTTCGCCGTTATTTTCGACACGAACAATTACAAAGTGTCCTGGTTTACGTGTTTGTGCAATTTCCGGTGCATCTATAACGAGTTTTGTAACTTTTTCGGATAAATTTTCTTTGCTTATGATTTTATTCATTGTATATTATTTTTTTTATTTGAATAAGTGCAAATTTATTATTTTATTGAATAAAATGAGACAATTTTCGATTGAACGCAAAAAAATATTCAAAAACCCTATTTTAAAGCAGATTTTTTTCTTAAAAATATTAAAATAAGGGGATTTGAACGAATTTATAGATTTTCCGACAGTTGAGAAATAGAGTGTTTAAAAAGAAATTTTACTGCAAACAATCAATTTCGTATTTTAATTATGTGTTCAGTTTAAAAAGTCGGATAGCGGTTATATATGCAAAATTTATTGTCATCAAAATGTTATAAAACAGTTAATTAGATAACCGTTTTGCGTGTCTGATTCCAAAATTTGAGCTTTTTATACCGGACTTAATTATATTTTAATAGATTTATATTAACACAGAGAAATTTTGTAACACGATGTAATATAAACTGTTGGAGGACACACAGAGGACACTGAGTTCTAAAAACCGCAAAGCGGTTTTTATTCTCTGTGAGACTCTGTGGATTCTCAAAACTGAAATCATATTAAGTATATTTGAGAAAAAAATAGGAATAACACAAAACCTCTGTAATAAATTTATTTTGTCTGTTTTAAATATGTCAAGTAGAATAAAATTGCGGAATAAATTTTTTAATCTTTTGCGAAGGCAGCCATAAAAACAACAAGTATAAAAAAATTCAAAATTTTAAATCGTTTACGTAATGGTATTACTTTAAGAACAAAAAAAAAGAAGGCAAATGCCTTCTTTTTTTTTAAAGTGATTCCTTTTATTTCGTTTCTTCAGAATTTGTTTCTTTTGTTTTCGATGTTTCTGTATGTTTAACGGTGTCGTTTTCTGTCGATTTTTTCTTTCTTCCGCCGCGTCGTGTTGTTTTTGCATTTGCAGCCTTAGCGGTTTTGCTTACCGAATACGTTTCGTTAAAATCAACAAGTTCTATGATGCACATTTCAGCATTGTCGCCCATACGAAATCCTGTTTTTAATATTCGAGTATAACCTCCGGGTCGATTTGCAACTTTCGCAGCAATGTCTCTAAACAGCTCTGTTACAGCCTCTTTGCTTTGAATATAGCTAAAAACCATACGTCGTGAATGTGTACTGTCGTCTTTTGATTTTGTAATCAAAGGTTCAACATAAGTACGTAAAGCTTTTGCTTTTGCAAGAGTTGTTGCTATTCTTTTATGCTCAATCAGTGAGATTGCCATGTTTGCCAACATTGCTTTTCGGTGAGCGCTTTTTCTGCCTAAATGGTTTATTTTATTTCCGTGTCTCATTGTATTATCTCTTAATCCTTGTCTAATTTATATTTTACTACGTCCATACCAAAGCTCAAATTCATAGTATCCAAGAGTACATCGAGTTCTGATAATGATTTTTTTCCGAAATTTCTGAATTTTAACAAGTCATTTTTGTTATAAATAACAAGTTCACCAAGTGTTTCTACATCAGCCGCTTTTAAACAATTTAAAGCTCTTACGGATAAATCCATATCGACCAATTTTGTTTTTAGCAATTGCCTCATGTGCAAAATTTCTTCATCAAATTCTTCGTTTTCATGTTTTTCGTCGTTATCCAGAGTTATTTTTTCATCGGAAAACAACATGAAATGATGAATAAGGATTTTTGCAGCTTCTTTCAGAGCGTCTTTGGGGTTGATGGAGCCATCGGTTTGTATATCGAAAATTAATTTTTCGTAATCGGTTTTTTGTTCTACTCGAACGTTTTCTATGCTGTACTTTACATTTTTGATGGGAGTGTAAATAGCATCGATGGGTATAACACCAAACTCACTTGGGATATTTTTTAATTCTTCTGCCGGGACGTATCCTCTTCCTTTACCAATTGTTAAAACCATTTGGAATTTAACTTTTGGTTCCATGCTGCAAATTTTTAAGTCGGGATTCAGGACTTTAAATCCGTTCATGAAATTATCGAGGTCTTCGGCTTTAAAAACTTCTTTACCCGAAATATTGATAGTAACTTTTTCGAATTCTGTTTCATCAACAATTCTTTTGAATCGAATCTTTTTCAGATTCAAAATGATTTGGGTTACGTCTTCAATAACACCGGCTACAGTAGAAAATTCATGTTCTACACCTTCGATTTTTACAGAAGTTATGGCAAATCCCTCTAAGGAAGATAAAAGTATTCTCCGTAAAGCATTGCCTATTGTTATCCCGTATCCCGGTTCTAAGGGTCGAAATTCAAATTTTCCGAAGAAATTATTTGATTCAACCATATAAACCTTATCCGGTTTTTGGAAAGCTAAAATTGCCATAAATAAAAATCTTATATTTTATTTAGAATATAATTCTACAATCAATTGTTCTTTGATATTTTCGTGTATATCTTCTCTTTCCGGTCTGGAAACATATTTTCCGAGCATTTGCTCTTTGTCCCACTCCAACCAAGGTAATTTCTTTCTCCCATGTGATAGGGATTCAGTAATAACTTCTAAGGAAGCAGATTTTTGACGCACTCCGACAAGTTCTCCTGCTGACATCAAATATGAAGGAATGTTTACAACCTTTCCGTTGACGGTGATGTGTCGGTGAGAAACCAATTGACGTGCAGCAGCCCGCGTGGGAGCAATTCCCAAACGATAAACTACATTGTCTAAGCGAGATTCTAAGAGTTGTAATAAAACAACGCCTGTAATCCCTTTAATTCGAGTTGCCTTGTGGAATGTATTTGCAAATTGTTTTTCTAACAATCCGTAAGTATATTTCGCTTTTTGTTTTTCCAAGAGTTGGGTTCCGTATTCCGAAACTTTTTTTCTTTTTTTATCCAAGCCGTGTTGTCCGGGTGGGTAATTGCGTTTTTCGAAATTTTTGTCTGAACCAAAAATTGGTTCACCGAATTTTCTTGCAATTCTTGTTTTTGGTCCTATGTACCTTGCCATTTATATAAACTTATTAATATTACAAACTATACTCTTCTTCGTTTGGGCGGTCTGCAACCATTATGCGGTAAAGGAGTTACGTCGGTAATTTCCATTACTTCAATTCCGGAAGTATGCAGTGAGCGTATTGCCGATTCACGACCATTACCCGGTCCTTTTACAAACACTTTAACTTTACGAAGTCCTAAGTCGAAAGCTGATTTAGCACATTCTGCTGCTGCCGTTTGGGCTGCGTAAGGTGTGTTTTTTTTTGAGCCTTTGAAACCCATTTTTCCGGCAGATGCCCAACTAATTACTTGTCCTGTATTGTTAGTCAATGAAATAATGATGTTGTTGAACGACGAATGTATATATGCCTGTCCGATTGCATCTACTTTAACGACTCTTTTCTTGGAAACTTTCGTTTTTTTCTTTTTTGCCATGTTTATTCGTATTTACTATTTTGTGGCTTTTTTCTTGTTAGCAATAGTTTTTCGTTTTCCTTTTCGGGTACGAGTATTATTTTTTGTTCTTTGTCCTCGAACCGGCAAACCAACACGATGTCGAATTCCCCGATAACAACCAATATCCATTAATCGTTTGATATTTAATTGCACTTCCGAACGGAGTTCTCCTTCGATTTTGTATTCCAGACCGATGACGTTTCTGATATTAGCAACTTCTTCATCTGTCCAATCGAGAACTTTTTTGTTTAAATCAACTCCGGCTTTGTCTAAAATTTTCCGTGCCGAACTTCTTCCGATACCAAAGATATATGTCAAAGAAATTTCACCTCGTTTTTTATCCGGTATATCAACCCCTGCAATACGTGCCATATTATAAATTTTACTGTTTCTTAACCTTGTCGTTGTTTAAATTTAGGATTTTTTTTGTTGATTACGTATAATCGACCTTTACGCTTGACTATTTTACAGTCGGCACTTCGTTTTTTAATAGATGTTCTGACTCTCATTGGTATAGTTTTATTTATATCTGAATGTTATTCTTCCTTTGCTTAAATCGTAAGGCGACATTTCGACACGTACTTTATCACCCGGTATTATTCGAATAAAATGCAATCTCATTTTACCTGAAATATGTGCTGTGATAACATGACCATTTTCGAGTTCAACTCTGAACATTGCATTCGAAAGTGCCTCCGAAATTGTGCCGTCTTGTTCTATTGATGCTTGTTTTCCCATAATTATACTGAAGCTGTTGCTCCTGTTCGTCCTTTAATGCGTCCTGTTTTCATCAAACCATCATAATGACGCATGAGTAAATGGCTTTCTATTTGTTGCAGCGTATCTAAAACGACTCCTACTAAAATTAAGAGTGAAGTTCCGCCGTAAAATTGTGCAAACTGATTGTTAATTCCTGAAATCATTGCAAAAGCCGGCATAATGGCAACTAATGCTAAAAATATTGAACCCGGAAGTGTAATTCGAGACATCACAGAGTCGAGAAACTCGACTGTTTTTCGTCCGGGTTTAATTCCGGGAATAAAACCACCGTTTTTCTTCATATCCTCAGCCATTTGAGTCGGATTCACAGTAATGGCAGTATAAAAATAAGTGAAGATAACGATAAGCACTCCGAAAGTGAAATTATACCAAAACCCTGTAATATCTGCGAATGCTGCGGCAATTCCTGTTGTTGCATCGGTATTGAAACCGGCTAACAGCATAGGGAAAAACATTAATGCTTGTGCAAAAATAATGGGCATTACACCTGCGGCATTAATTTTAAGAGGGATATATTGCCTTACCCCACCATATTGTTTATTTCCAACAATTCTTTTGGCATATTGAACAGGGATTCTTCGTACTGCTTGCACTAAGGCAATTGTTGCTACAAATACGAGGAATAAAAAGACCATCTCTACCAAAAAGACAACGAGACCTCCACCTTGAGCATCGAGATTTGATGTCAATTCGGCAAATAAAGCGAAGGGTAAACGAGCGATGATTCCAATCATGATAATCATTGAAATACCGTTACCAATCCCTTTATCGGTGATTTTCTCTCCCAACCACATCACAAACATTGTACCTGTTACTAAGATAAGGATAGAAGAAAACCAAAATATTCCGCCTTGCATTGCAAATGCAGATGCAGGTAATTGTGCCTCCAAATTTGCAATATAACCCGGGGCTTGTGCTGCGGTAATTGCAACTGTAAGATATCGAGTTATTTGATTTATTTTATTTCTTCCGCTTTCACCTTCTTTTTGCAAACGTTGAAAATACGGTACTGCCATGCCCATCAACTGGATTACAATCGATGCAGAAATATAAGGCATTATCCCTAAGGCAAATACAGAAGCATTTGCAAATGCACCACCGGAAAACATATTCAACAATCCGAGTATTCCATCTGCTGTTTGTTTTTGCAAACCCTGCAACTGTTGGGGATCAACTCCCGGAATTACGATATGAGCTCCCAGACGATAAATTAGAATCAATCCGAGTGTTGCGATAATTCTGTTTCGCAAATCCTCAATTCTGTAAATATTTTTTAAAGTTTCGAACAAGCCTCTCATCGAATTATAATTTTATCGCTTTTCCTCCGGCTTTTTCAATCATTTCGATTGCCGTTTTGGAAAAAGCATGAGCTTTTACTTCTATTTTAGCACTGATTGTTCCGTTGCCTAGTATTTTTACTAAGTCATTTTTTGATACGATGCCTGCTTGTTTTAAAACATCGACATCAATAATATTAATCCCAATTTTTTGGGCTAATACTTCAAGTTCACTGACATTAACAGCTTTATAATCTTTTCTGTTTATATTTGTAAAGCCGAATTTTGGTAAGCGTCGTTGCATAGGCATTTGTCCGCCTTCAAAACCAATCTTTCGTGAATATCCCGATCTTGATTTTGCACCTTTGTGCCCACGCGTTGACGTTCCGCCTCTTCCCGAGCCGGGACCTCTCCCTATTCTTTTTCTGTTTTTGGTTGATCCAACCGCCGGTGTTAAATTACTTAAATCCATTGCTGTGTCTTTATTCCTTTCGGGATTTATTTTATGATTTCCTTAGAAACTAAATGATCCACTTTGCAAATCATTCCGTGTATTTGCGGTGTTTCTTCAACAATTGCCGAAGAATTTACCTTTCTTAATCCAAGTGCCGTAACAGTCCGTTTTTGGCGTTCTGTACTTCCGATAATACTTTTCCTGAGTGTGATTTTAATTTTAGCCATTTCTGTGTTTTCTAACCGTTAAAAACTTTGTCTATTGATACACCTCTGTCTTGTGAAACCATAACAGCATCACGCATTAACATTAACGCCGCTAATGTTGCTTTTACGAGATTGTGAGGGTTTGACGAGCCTTTTGATTTTGCTAAAACATCAGTTATACCTACACTTTCTAAAACAGCACGCATAGCACCTCCGGCTTTAACGCCTGTCCCGTGTGATGCAGGTTTTAAAAAAACATCAGCTCCGCCAAACTTAGCTGTTTGTTCGTGTGGAATGGTTCCTTTATGTAAGGGAACTTTGATTAAATTTTTCTTAGCGTCTTCAATCCCTTTTTGTATTGCAGCTGATACTTCACTGGCTTTGCCTAATCCGTAACCTACGATACCGTTTTCATCACCGACAACCACAATTGCAGAAAAACTGAATGTTCTTCCTCCTTTTGTAACTTTGGTAACACGATTAACGGCTACTAAACGGTCTTTCAATTCTAAATCGGTGGTTTTTACTTTTCTGATGCTTGTTGCCATATTCTTTTAAAGTTTTAAGCCTGCTTTTCGTGCAGATTCTGCAAAAGATTTGACTCTTCCGTGATATAAATAACCATTTCGGTCAAATTTTACTTCTAAAATACCGTTTTGTACGGCTTTTTGAGCAATTAATTCGCCTATTTTTTCGGCTTGCTCAATTTTTTTTATTTTCGTTTCGGCAAAATCTTTTGATTTTGATGAAGCAGATACTAAGGTTTTTCCTGATATATCGTCGATAATTTGTGCGTAGAAGTTTTTATTACTTCTAAAAACAGATAATCTTGGAATATCTGTCGTTCCTGAAATTTTTTTTCGGATACGCATTTTAATTCTCAATCTGCTTTCTCGCTTTGTCAAAGCCATGATTCTTTATTTTTAATGATTGATTCTTGTTCTACTTAGCTCCTGCTGCTTTTCCTGATTTTCTTCGGAGAACTTCGCCGACAAATTTAATCCCTTTTCCTTTATAGGGTTCAGGTTTGCGGAAACTTCTTATTTTTGCGGCTATTTGCCCAACTAATTGTTTATCGGCTGATTTCAGTGTAATAATCGAATTCTGTCGTTTTTCGGTAACAGCTTCAACTTTTACTTCATTCGGCATTTCCAGGACAATCGCATGAGAATAACCAACATATATTTCAAGTTGTTGTCCTACTGCTGCTGCACGATAACCGACACCGACAAGCTCCATTTTTAACTCAAAACCCTGCGAAACACCTACAACCATGTTATTAATGAGTGCCCTTGATAAACCATGTTTTGTTCTATGGTGCTTATCTTCAGTTGGGCTTTGCACTTCAAGAATATTGCCTTTTACCGAAATTTTCATTTCAGGGTCTATTTGCTGATACAGTTCACCCAGTTTCCCTTTTACAGTAACCATGTTTGATTCTGAAACATTCAAAGTAACGCCTTCCGGTATATTAATCGGTAATTTTCCAATTCTTGACACTTTGTGGCTTTCAAAATGCTCCTTGGTCGCCGGTGTTGTAACCGGTAAATTTTCTGTTCCTGACATTTTTAATCTTTTAATATACGTAACACAATACTTCACCGCCGACATTCATCTTCTTGGCTTCTTTATCTGTTAAGAGTCCTTTTGATGTAGATAATACAGCGATACCTAAACCATTTAACACTCGGGGTAATTCGGTAGCTCCTTTATATTTTCGGAGCCCCGGCTTACTTATTCTTTGAAGTTTCCGAATTGCAGGAACTTTTGTTTTCGGGTGATATTTCAAAGCTATTTTTATTAAGCCTTGCGGTCCGAACTCTTCAAATTTATAGCTTAAAATATAGCCTTTATCGAATAAAATCTTCGTGATTTCTTTTTTAAGATTTGACGCCGGAATCTCAACAATTCTGTGTTTTGCTTGTACAGCATTTCGGATTCTGGTCAAAAAATCTGCTACCGGATCTGTCATCTTTTTTTATATATTAAATTTTACCAACTTGCTTTTTTTACTCCGGGTATTAAACCAATCGAAGCCATTTCTCTGAAAGAAATTCTACTGATTCCGAATTGTCTGATAAAACCTCTTGGTCTGCCTGTAAGCTGACATCGGTTATGCAGACGAATTTTTGATGCGTTCTTCGGAAGCTTTTGCAAACCGATGAAATCTCCGTCTTTTTTCATTTGTGCTTTCTTTTCAGCATATTTTTCAACCAGTTTTTGTCGCTTAACTTCGCGAGCTTTCATTGATTCTTTAGCCATTACTTATTTCTTATTTTTTGTTTGAAAAGGTAATCCAAATTCACGTAATAAAGCATATCCTTCTTCATCTGTTTTTGCAGTAGTTACGAAGGAAATATTTAAACCCAGAATATGGTCAATTTGATCCATATCAATTTCAGGAAAAATAATTTGCTCCTCAACTCCTAATGTGTAATTTCCAAATCCATCGAATTTTGCAGGTATTCCTCTAAAATCTCTTATTCGGGGAATTGATACTGAAATTAAACGTTCAAGAAACTCATACATTTGATTTTTACGAAGTGTAACTCTTACACCGATTGCTACTTTTTTTCGCAATTTAAAATTAGAAATATCCTTTTTCGAAAGCGTTTTAACAGCTTTTTGTCCCGCAATAGTTGTAAGTTGCTTTTCTGCACTTTCCAATAATTTTTTGTCAGCGACAGCTTTACCGACACCTTGGTTTAAGACAATTTTTTCTAAAACCGGCACCTGCATGACACTTTTATACCCGAATTCTTTTTGTAAAGAGGGAACAATTTCTTCTTTGTATTTCTTTTTGAGTGAAGGTGTGTATTCCATTACTTAATCTCCTGTTTATTCGTTGACTTTTTTGAATATCTTACAGATTTTCCCTTTTCATTGAGTTTTCTACCGATTCGTGTCGCCTTGTCTGTTTCAGGGCATACAACCATCAGATTAGAAATATGAACGGGGGCTTCTTTCTTTACAATACCGCCTTGTGTTTGCTTTGCATTGGGGCGAGTATGTTTCGACATGATATTAACGCCTTCTACAACAGCTCTCATTTTATTAACAATAACTTCGAGAACTCTGCCTTTTTTTCCTTTATCATCTCCGGCGTTCACGATAACCACGTCGCCTTTTTTGATATGTAATTTTTTTTGCATTGTATTATTTTATTATCTATTTACAGAACTTCAGGTGCCAAAGACACAATTTTCATGTGAGTTTTTCGTAACTCTCGTGCTACGGGACCAAAAATACGAGTTCCTTTCATTTCGCCTGTCGCACTTAAAAGAACAACCGCATTATCATCAAAACGAATGTAAGACCCATCTTGACGACGTATTTCTTTTTTAGTTCTGACAACGACACCTTTGGCTACCGAACCTTTTTTTACATCTCCCGATGCGATGGCACTTTTTACAGCAACAACGATAGTGTCTCCAATTGATGCGTATTTTTTACCGGTTCCTCCGAGAACGCGTATGCAAAGAACTTCTTTTGCTCCGCTGTTATCGGCAACTATTAATCTGCTTTCTTGTTGTATCATGATTACTTCGCTCTTTCAATAATTTCTACTAATCTCCAAGTTTTTTTCTTGCTCAGAGGACGCGTTTCCATAATTTTGACGGTATCGCCGATGTTGCAGGTATTTTCTTCGTCGTGTGCAATGTATTTTTTGCTCATTACGATGAACTTTCCATAAATGGCATGTTTCAATTTTCTGTGAACAGAAACTGTTATTGATTTTTGCATTTTATTGCTGACAACAATTCCTATTTTTTCTTTTCTAAGATTTCGTTTTTCCATTTTTCGACAATTTATTCTTTTGCGCCTATTTCTCTTTTTCTGAGTTCGGTTTTCATTCTTGCAATAAACCGTTTTGTTTCAGTAATTTTATGGGGATTATCAAGTTGCGACACTGCATGGTTCAATCTTTGTTTTGCTAAATGTGTCGCTTCTTCTTTCAATCTGTCAAGAATCTCTTGTGTACCCAAATCTTTAATTTCAGAATTTTTCATTATGCTTCTGTTGTTTCGTTATAATCTCTTCTGACAATAAATTTAGTTTTAACCGGTAATTTTTGTGCTGCCAGTCTTAATGCTTCTTTTGCAACAGCGTATGGTACGCCCTCTGCTTCAAACATAATGCGTCCGGGAGTAACTCTGGCAACAAACATTTCCGGTGCTCCTTTCCCTTTTCCCATACGTACTTCCGCAGGTTTTTTTGTAATCGGTTTATCGGGGAATATTCGAATCCAAATTTGACCTTCTCTTTTCATAAAACGAGTTACAGCTTGTCGAGCAGCTTCAATTTGACGCCCGGTAATCCATGCTTGCTCCATCGTTTTGATACCAAATGAACCGAATGCTAATTCGCTTCCGCGTTTAGCGTTTCCTTTCATTTTACCCTTTTGTTGCTTTCTGAATTTTGTTTTTTTGGGTTGTAACATTTCAAGTATTTTTTACAGATTAATCAGAAGTTTTATCTTCTTTTATTTCGTTTTTTGAAGCCCGTTTTTGGTTTTTGGGTTTTGTTTTCCAGATTCGGAGCTAATTCTCTTTTTCCGTAAACTTCACCTTTACATATCCAAACTTTTACTCCAATCAGACCTACTTTTGTAAGAGCTCCCGTGCTGTGATAATCAATGTCTGCACGTAATGTATGCAAAGGAGTTCGACCTTCTTTTAACATTTCGGAACGAGCCATTTCAGCACCGTTTAATCGTCCGGAAACCATTATTTTAATGCCCTGAGCACCAATTCTCATGGTTGAAGCGATTGCCATTCTTGCAGCACGACGGTATGCGATTTTACCTTCAATTTGTCGGGCTACGTTTTGAGCAACAATCATTGCATCTAATTCGGGACGTTTAATTTCAAAGATATTGATTTGAACGTCTTTATCCGTAATTTTGTGCAATTCTTCTTTTAATTTATCAACTTCCTGTCCGCCTTTTCCGATAATAATACCGGGACGTGCAGTGGTTACGGTAACCGTAATCAATTTTAAAGTTCTTTCAATGATGATTCTGGAAATACTTGCTTTGGCTAAACGCGCGCTTAAATATTTACGAATTTTCTCATCTTCAACGATTTTCGAGGCATACTTGTTGCCTCCGTACCAGTTTGAATCCCATCCTCTGATGATTCCCAATCGATTGCTTATCGGATTTGTTTTTTGTCCCATTTATTTGATTTCTTTACTGTCTAAAACAATGGTTACATGATTTGATCTTTTTCTGATTCTGTGTGCACGTCCTTGCGGCGCCGGTCGCAGTCTTTTTAGAATACGTCCTGAATCAACGAAAATCTCTTTTACAAAAACATCGCTGTCTTCGAGTCTTTTTCCTTCATTTTTCGTCTGCCAATTTGCAATTGCCGAGAGTAAGAGCTTTTCTACTCTTGCAGAGGCTTCTTTGGGGTTAAATTTTAACATTCCCAATGCTTTATTAACTTTTTGTCCGCGAATCATATCTGCGATTAGTCGCATTTTGCGTGGTGATGTCGGGCAATTATTTAATTCTGCGACATTGACCATTTTTTTTTCTTCTTTTATACGATTAGCTCTGTTGCGTTTTCTTGCTCCCATTACTTTTAAGCTTTTTTGTTGTGTCCTCTGTAAGTTCGCGTGGGCGAAAATTCACCAAATTTATGTCCTACCATATTTTCAGTTACATAAACCGGAATAAATTTATTCCCATTATGTACTGCAACTGTATGTCCAACGAAATCGGGAGAAATCATTGAGCGTCGAGCCCATGTTTTTATCACCGTTTTTTTTCCGGATTTGTTCAGTTCTAAAACTTTTTTTTCGAGTTTAAAGTCTATAAAAGGACCTTTTTTTAACGATCTGCTCATACTTGTTTATTATTTGCGTTTTTTAGACTTTCTGCGTTCGAGTATATACTTGTTTGAGTCGTTTTTCTTCGCTCTTGTTTTCAAGCCTTTTGCTATTAGACCTTTTCTTGATCTCGGGTGCCCGCCGGAAGCTTTACCTTCACCACCACCCATTGGGTGATCGACCGGATTCATTGCAACACCACGTACTCTTGGACGTATTCCCATCCATCGCGAGCGTCCTGCTTTTCCAAGTTTCTCTAATGCGTGGTCAGAATTTGATACAGAACCGACTGTTGCTTTGCATGTTACGAGTACCTTTCGGATTTCGCCCGATGGGAGTTTAACAACTGCATATTTTCCTTCTCGCGAAGTTAGTTGTGCATACGCTCCGGCACTTCGTGATATGATACCACCCTGTCCGGGTCTTAGTTCAATGTTATGTATTACTGTCCCTAAAGGAATATCCGATAAAAAAAGTGTATTTCCAATTTCCGGGGCAACATTCTTTCCGGACATTATTTCTTGCTCTACAGTTAATCCATTAGGTGCAATGATATATCTTTTTTCTCCATCGGCATAAACAACTAACGCAATACGAGCTGTTCTGTTTGGGTCGTACTCAATTGTAATTACTTTTGCAGGGATACCGTCTTTTTCTCTTAAAAAATCGATTTGTCGGTATTTTCTTTTATGACCTCCGCCAATATATCGCATGGTCATTTTACCCGTATTATTTCGACCGCCGGTTCTTTTTATTCCGGAAACGAGGGATTTTAGAGGTTGTGCTGTTGTAATCTCTTCAAAATTACTGACAACTTTCTTTCTTTGTCCCGGTGTTGTGGGTTTTATCTTAGTTACTGCCATTTTTCTTTAGATATTGCTGTAAAAATCAATAGTTTCGCCTGCTGCTATGGTTACCATCGCTTTTTTAAATGCAGATGTTCGTCCTTTGATGACGCCTGATTTAGTGGAACGATTTTTAGTTTTGCTTCCGTAACGCAGTGTATTCACATCTTCAACGGTAACATTGTAGAGTTCTTCAACAGCTTTTTTAATTTGAATTTTATTTGCATTGCGTGCTACTACAAATCCAAATCGATTCAGTTTTTCACTTTGAGCTGTTACTTTTTCAGTGATTATGGGTTTAATAATTATACTCATGTCAGTGTTTATGCGTTGTTCGTTGAAAATAATTGTTCTAAAACTCCGAGTGAACTCTCCGAAAGTAATAAAGCTGTTGAATTAACTATATCGTAAGTAGTTAGATCTGAGGCTGTTGATACTAATGTGCGTTCTAAATTTCGGGCTGACAAATATATGTTTTTATTTTGATTTGATAAAACTAAAAGTGCTTTTTTATCGTATATTTTTAAATTATTTTTCAATGCGATAAATTCCTTAGTCTTAGGTGCCTCAAAATTAAAGTCTTCGACAATTATTACTTGATTGTTTTGAACTTTATAAGCCAAAGCCGATTTACGTGCCAATTGTTTTACCTTTTTATTGAGTTTAAAGCTGTAATCTCGCGGTGTTGGTCCAAAAACGCGTGCTCCACCTCTCATCAATGGAGATTTGATACTTCCCGCACGTGCAGTACCGGTACCTTTCTGCTTTTTCAATTTTCGTGTACTTCCGCTTAATTGGCTTTTCTCTTTCGATGAATGAGTTCCTTGGCGTTTATTTGCAAGATGTTGTTTCACATCTAAGTAAATTGCATGATCGTTCGGTTCTATTGCGAAAATAGCATCATTCAATTGTACTTTCTTACCGGTATCTTTCCCGGCGATATTATATACTGCTAATTCCATTATCTTTCAATTATTAAGTATGAACCTTTCGATCCCGGAACCGAACCTTTGACTATCATAAGGTTTTGTTCAGGAATTAATTTTATTACTTCTAAATTCAGAATTTTCACATTGTCGTTACCCATTCTGCCTGCCATGCGCATTCCTTTGAATACTCTCGAAGGATATGAAGATGCTCCGACCGAACCTGGTGCTCTGAGTCGATTGTCCTGTCCGTGTGTTTGACCACCGACTCCGCTGAATCCGTGTCTTTTGACAACACCCTGAAAACCTTTACCTTTTGAAATTCCGGTAACATCAACGAATTTAACTTCGCTGAATAAATCCAATGTAACGACTTCACCCAAATTCAAATCTTTATCATAATCATGAAATTCAGCAACTTTACGTTTGGGCGTAGTGTTTGCTTTTTTGAAATGACCTTTTTCGGGTTTGTTACTTTGTTTATCTTTTTTATCGTCAAATGCGATTTGAAAAGATTTGTAACCATCCTTTTCGATTGTCTTTACCTGCGTAACGACACAAGGTCCGGCTTCCAAAACAGTGCATGGGATATTTTTCCCCTCGGCACTGAAAACGGATGTCATTCCGATTTTTTTTCCTATAATTCCGGCCATTTTACCTTAAATTAATTTATTAACTTATTATATCTATCAAACTTTTATTTCTACTTCTACGCCGCTTGGCAATTCTAATTTCATCAAAGCATCAATAGTTTGGGGGGTGGTGCTGTAAATATCTATCAGACGTTTGAAGGAGGACAACTGAAATTGCTCTCTTGATTTTTTATTTACGAATGTCGATCGAAGCACTGTAAAAATTCTTTTGTGCGTTGGCAAAGGTATTGGTCCACTGACAACAGCGCCGGTAGCTTTAACAGTCTTAACGATCTTTTCGGCTGAATTATCAACCAAATTGTGATCGTAGGATTTCAATTTTATTCGAATCTTTTGGCTCATTGTGTATTGCTGATTATATGTTTATAAATGTAAATTTTCCTTTAATTTTTTCAATAATACTTTTGGATATATTTTCAGTAACTTGTTGAAAATGTGAAAACTCCATCGTAGCCGAACCGCGTCCTGATGTAATGGACCTGAGAACAGTTACGTATCCGAATTGTTCGGCTAATGGGACTTTGGCTTTAACAACTTGCGCTCCTCCTCTTTCTTCGGTTCCTCCAATGTGGCTGCGTCGTCTGTTGAGGTCGGATATTACATCGCCAACATATTCATCGGCTGTAATAACTTCAAGATTCATAATCGGTTCTAACAGAACAGCTCCCGCTTGTATGCTTGCATTTTTAAAAGCTAATTTTGCTGCAATTTCGAATGATAAAGAATCTGAATCAACAGGGTGAAATGTTCCATCGAGTAATTCTACTTTTAAACTGTCCATTTGAAAACCTGCCACAGGTCCGTTTTTCATGGCTTGTTCAAAGCCTTTTTTTATTGCAGGGATATATTCTTTTGGAATTACGCCGCCTTTTGTTGCATCAATAAATTGAAGACCTTTGATTTGAGTGTCGCAGGGTGAAACTCTGACAGTTATATCAGCAAATTTACCTTTCCCTCCTGATTGTTTTTTGAATAATTCTCGGTATTCTACTACACTTGTTATGGACTCTTTGTATGTAACTTGTGGTTTTCCTTGGTTACATTCAACATTGAACTCGCGTTTCAGTCGGTCTACTAATATTTCTAAGTGCAATTCGCCCATTCCTGAGATAATGGTTTGCCCTGTTTCATCATCAACTTTTACAACAAATGTTGGGTCTTCTTCGGAGAGTTTTGATAAAGCGATGCTTAATTTATCAATATCGTTTTGAGTTTTAGGTTCCACTGAAATTCCGATGACCGGCTCGGGAAATGTCATGGATTCCAGAACAATTTGTTTATTTTCGGCACACAGTGTATCACCTGTGCGTATATCTTTAAAACCAACAGCACCGCAAATATCACCTGCTGAAATTTCTTCTATCGAAATTTGCTTGTTGGCGTGCATTTGGTAGAGATGTGAAATTCTTTCTTTCTTTTTTGTACGGGGATTGAAAACGTAAGAACCTGCTTTGAGAACGCCCGAATAAACTCGTAAATAAGCCAAACGTCCGACAAATTTATCGGTTGCTATTTTAAAAGCTAATGCAGCAAAAGGTTCATCGGCATTGGGGTGTCTTAATATTTCTTTTTCGGTATGCGGTTCTGTCCCTTTTGCAGCCTCAATATCTAAGGGCGATGGGAGAAGTTGCGTAATTGCATCGAGCAAACGCTGAATGCCTTTATTTTTGAAAGCTGCTCCGCAAAATACGGGAACAATTTTTCTTGTAATGACGCATTTTCGAGCTGCCGACATAAATTCTTCAACGGTGATGTTGTCTCTGTTTTCGAAAAAACGGTGTAATAAATCATCATCGGTTTCGATAACAGCTTCGACCAATTTTTCGCGCCATTCTTCTGCTAATTCTTTATAATCTTCCGGTATCTGTTGTATTTCGTAATTGACACCCAAAGTATCATCTTCTTTCCAAACAACTGCTTTTCTTTCGATAAGGTCGATAACTCCCGTAAAATTATCTTCTGCTCCGATTGGTATTTGCATTGGTATTGGATTGCTCCCTAACCTTTTTTCAATTTGAGTCAGAACTTTAAAAAAATCGGCTCCGGTACGGTCCATTTTGTTCACGAATGCAATGCGAGGTACATTGTATTTGTCGGCTTGTCGCCAAACGGTTTCCGATTGAGGTTCAACACCGCCGACGGCACAAAAAATTGCAACAGCTCCATCGAGAACTCTGAGCGAACGCTCTACTTCAACGGTAAAATCGACGTGTCCCGGAGTGTCAATGATGTTAATTTTATAATCAATATCTTTGAATTTCCAATAGGTTGTCGTTGCTGCAGAAGTAATGGTAATGCCTCGTTCTTGTTCTTGAATCATCCAATCCATGGTGGCAGCACCATCGTGTACTTCGCCAAGTTTATGGGTAATACCGGTATAATACAAGATACGCTCAGTCGTCGTCGTTTTACCGGCGTCGATATGTGCCATTATGCCAATGTTTCTCGTATGTTGTAGCGGTGTTGCCATGAATTATGGAATCCTTTTTTTTAGAATCGGAAATGTGCGAATGCTTTATTGGCATCTGCCATTCTGTGAGTATCTTCTTTCTTTTTGAATGCGCCGCCTTCTTCGTTATATGCAGCAACAATTTCGGCAGCCAATTTGTCGGACATTGCTTTTCCGCCTCGTTTTCTGGCGTACAATATCATGTTTTTTATGCTGATAGAAACTTTACGGTCTGCACGAACTTCCATCGGCACCTGAAATGTTGCACCCCCGACACGACGACTTTTAACTTCGACTTGTGGTGTGATATTTTCTAAGGCTTTTTTCCAAATTTCGAGAGGAGATTTTTCGGCGTTTTTTGTTCTGTTCTCTACAAGTTGTAGAGCATCATAAAAAATTTTCAATGATAAATTTTTCTTACCGCTAATCATCATATCATTGACAAAACGGGTAACTAAAGTGTCATTAAATTTTGGATCCGGCAAAAGAATCCTCTTTTTGGGTTTCGATTTTCTCATGACTTATCTTACTTTTTTTTGCTTTTGGGGTCTGTTTTCTTTGGGTCTGTTTTCTTTGGGCGTTTTGTGCCGTATTTTGAACGTCTTTGTTTTCTGCCGTCCACACCCTGAGAATCTAATGTTCCTCTGACAAGGTGATAGCGAACTCCGGGTAAGTCTTTCACTCTGCCTCCGCGGACCAACACAATGGAGTGTTCCTGAAGGTTATGTCCTTCGCCGGGAATGTAAGCATTGACTTCTTTTCCGTTAGTTAATCGAACCCGAGCAACTTTTCTCATGGCAGAGTTCGGTTTCTTGGGAGTTGTTGTGTAAACTCTCACACAAACACCGCGTCGTTGCGGGCTTGAAGCCAACGCAGGCGACTTGCTTTTACTCTCAATTTTCTTGCGTCCCTTTCTGACTAATTGTTGAATTGTAGGCATATCTGTCGTAAAATATATTTATTAAATTCGGTTTGCAAAGGTAGAATATATTTCTTTTTGAGCAATAGTTTTTGATTTTATTTTTAGTTTTTATTTAAAATCAATACATACTATTGATATTCAATTAAATATAAAATCACTCCGTAATATCCTGCATTTTCTTACTTGTTTCGACTTTAAATGTAAAGTATCTCAAACATGAAAATACACCTTATATATAATATGATTTTTTGTTTTTTTAAGAGTTGCAAAAGTCTGTTAAAAAATCAATTAAAAAAAATTTATTTTCTCTTGTTGTAAATATTTAATTAAATGTTTGAAATTCGGAACAAATAATTATCTTGCATTAAGTATGCTCGTAAAAACAGGATATAAATTACTGTTTTACAACATATTAATTTCTTAACATTTTATTAATTCCCGATATAAATCTTAATTATTTTTTTTTAAATTTGCAGTCCGTCGAAAAATATCAGACAAAAAAGAGAAATTTTACAGCCTTAAATACTAAAATCCAATTTAATTAACAATCAAAATGAAAGTCTATCAAACGAATGAAATTAGGAATTTATCTTTTATAGGAAATGCAGGTTCCGGCAAAACGACATTGGCTGAAGCCATGATTTTTGAAGGCGGACTGATAAGCCGAATCGGCGATATAGCTTTGAAAACCACAGTATCCGATTACAGGGTGATTGAACAGGAACAAGGTGGTTCGATATCATCGACAGTTTTGCACACATTGTGGGCTGATAAAAAAATAAATATAATAGATACGCCCGGTGCCGGTGATTTTGTGGGAGGCGTTGTTTCGGGATTACGTGTCAGTGATGCTGCGGTATTGGTTCTAAATGCACAAAATGGTATTGAAGTGGGAACAGAATCGGCATGGCGTTTGACAGAAAAACATCATGTTCCTGTTATCATGGTTGTGAATCATTTGGACCACGAAAAGACAAATTTTGAAAAGACCGTTGACGAAATCAAAGAACGCTTAAGCAATAAAATAGCAATCATTCAATTTCCTGTTAATCAAGGAATTGGGTTTAATTCAATCATCGATGTGATAACCATGAAAATGTACACATGGGATAAAGCGGGAGCCGAACCAAAGATAACAGACATACCGGAATCGGAAAAAGAACGAGCCACTGAATTGCATAATGCGTTGATCGAGTCGGCTGCAGAAAATGATGAAAATTTAATGGAGATTTTCTTTGAAAAAGGCAGCTTGACTGAGGAAGAAATGCGAAAAGGCATTACCAAAGGATTGATTACCGGCGGAATGTTTCCGATTTTCTGCACAGCAGCCCGAAGTAATTTCGGGACACGCCGCTTGCTCGATTTTCTTGCAAACACAGTTCCATCGCCCGATTTGATGCCGGAAGCTGTTACAGCTGACGGGAAAAATGTAAAATGCGATTCAAAGGGGAAAAAATCTGTTTATATTTTTAAAAATACCATTGAACAACATTTGGGCGAAATCTTGTTCTTTAAAGTCATGTCGGGCGAAATAGCCGAAGGCGATGATTTAATCAACATGAATAAAGAAGCCAAAGAGCGACTGTCTCAACTTTTTGCAGTGAATGGGAAAATACGAACCAAAGTTGAAAAACTTGTGGCTGGCGACATTGGTGCTACCATTAAATTAAAAACGGTAAAAGCTCAACATACTTTATGCGAAAAAGGTACAGAGTTCAAATTTCCTCCTCTTGAATTTCCAAACCCAAAATACAGAACAGCCATAAAAGCTGTTAGCGAAGCCGATGATGAAAAACTGGGTGAAATTTTGCATAAATTGCATGATGAAGACCCGACATGGATACTCGAATATTCAAAAGAATTAAAACAACTCATTATCCACGGACAGGGCGAACACCACCTGAATACTTTGAAATGGTACTTGGACCATGAATTTAAAATTGCCGCTGAATTTATTGCCCCGAAAATTCCGTACCGCGAAACCATTACCAAACCTTCACAAGCCGATTATCGCCATAAAAAACAATCGGGCGGTGCCGGACAGTTTGGTGAAGTTCATTTAATAATAGAGCCTTATGCCGATGACAAACCGGCACCCAAAGTGTTTAAAATTAACAATCAAGAATATGTAGTTTCGGTTCGAGATACCAAAGAATTTGAATTACCGTGGGGCGGAAAATTTATTTTTTATAATTGTATTGTCGGTGGCGTTATTGATGCCAGCTACATGCCGGCAATTATTAAAGGAATCAATGAGAAAATGGAATTTGGTCCATTAACAGGTTCTTATGCCCGTGATATTCGTGTAAGTGTTTATTTTGGAAAAATGCACGATGTTGATTCCAACGAAATTTCGTTTAAATTGGCGGGCGCAAAAGCTTTTTCGGAAGCCTTTAAAAAAGCTTCGCCTAAATTATTGGAACCTGTTTACGATGTTGATGTGATGGTTCCGGGAGATCGTATGGGAGATGTGATGAGTGATTTGCAGGGAAGACGTGCAATTATTATGGGAATGAGCAGTATTAAAGGTTTTGAAGTGATAAAAGCTCGAATTCCTTTGGCTGAACTCAACAAATATTCAACGACACTGAGCTCTTTGACCGGCGGACGTGCGACATACGAGATGGCTTTTGCCGAATATGCTCAGGTGCCGACCGATATTCAGGAAAAATTAATTAAAGAACATGAAGCTGAATTGGGAGAAGAGTAATTGATAATTGAATAAAAAAAAAGTCGGCGAAATGCCGACTTTTTTTATTATTGTTCAAATTTGGAAAACGATTAATGAGTTCAGTTTAAAAAGTCATAAAGAAGAAAGTTTATAAAGTTATAATACTGAAAATAAGGACTTTAAGTCAAATTTACATCTTTACATAAATTACTGATTATGAACGATTTTGCACTTTTCACTTTCAAACTTTATACTTTTTAGACCGGACTCGTATATACAAACTGCGAAACTTCCGACATTAATAAGTTGAATAAAAATACCCCCGGTCCCCTTTGTTAAGGGAGAGTTTGCAACATACATTCAATAAACATATTAGCGGTATAAAAAATTACTGTTTTATAAATGAAATTTTTTAAGGGGACTTTGCGGATAAGCATTAACAATATTATACTTTTATTGGTTGATTTTTTGATGTGCTGTTATGCTGATTGCTTTTAATATCAAATAGTTAAACAAATCGTAAAACATAATTTATGACCGTGCTCAGCATATACAAATTTCAAATGTCGCCAAATTTTCAGGTTATCATAATTATTTGCCAATTACTCAAATATCCGTCCTAATAATTCCGGGTAACAATTAAAAGATAACTGAGCAGAATTATTAAAATAAAAATTGACACTTAAAAAAATCGGCATTTTTGCCGACTTTAATTATTCCTTCGGTAAATCTTCGCAGGCACTGCCATCGTTATCGCGGTCGAGATTTTTGTAACAATCTTTATCAGACTCATAGGTTTTCTGTGCCTCTTTTTGTGTTTTAAAATCTTTGCAGGTTTTCTTTTCGCAGGGCGAATTTCCACAAGCTAACATTGAGGCGGCGAAGAAAAGGAAAATAAGTTTTTTCATTGCTAAACAAGTTTTATGTTTTTTAAATTTATAAAATATACAAAACCCAATGCGAGAAAGATTTCATAATCTATGTTTTCAGATTATTTTTTCAATGCATCAACAATTCCGTCCAAACCCTGTGATATTGCTCCCATTTGCTTGGAAATCAAGGCAATTGGGCTTCCGGAATCCGTTTGTTTGTTTTTCTGATATATCGCAATAATTTCCGAAAACCGTTGGTCTTCTTCGGCGGTGATTCGCTTGGTCATTTTTTTGAATTTCAATAAATTGGCTTCGGCTCCGGAGGTGAGCGTTTGCGATTCGTTTTCGTAGTGCGACAGAATCAGTGTTTCCAATTCGGCATCGTTCAAAATAGGCATTACTTTTTCCGACAATTTGTTCATGTCGCGATACGAGCCTTGAAGTTTAAAGGGCGGTTCGATTCGGTATGCTTCGGCTTGCCCCGCAGAATAGATGTATTGTTGGTTGACGGTATTGACAATTTCGCGAATTTTCAGCAGTTTCTCTAAAACCGACAAGTATTCTTTAATTTCTTCCGAGCTGTGATTTGCTTCATACTGAATGCCTTCTTTTTGTCCGTTTTGTGCAATATCAATCAAAGTGTAAACATCGTTTCGGCTTTTTCCGCTCAATTGATTCAAAACAGTGTTCGATGTAAGGCTGTTTTCGATATAACTCATCAAAAACTCTTCACGACTGTCGCCCAAAATATCACCCAAATTATAGATGTCGGCACGGTTTGCGAGCATATCCGGAATTTTGAACACATCGCCGCTTTCGGTATATGGATTTCCCGCCATGATGATACACACTTTTTTCCCTCTGAAATCGTAGGTTTTCGTTCGACCTTTGTAAACTCCTTCTATCTTGCGTTGAGCATCTGCCAAAGAGATGAATTTTTGCAAAAATTCGGGATGACAATGTTGAATATCATCAACATAAATCATTACATTATCGCCGATTTCGAATGCCAAATTCAATTTCATCAATTCCTCGCGCGCGGTGGCGTTCGGAGCTTCCTGCGGATCGACCGAAGTAACGCTGTGCCCCAAAGCCGGACCGTTGATTTTAATGAAAATAATTCCGAGCCGATTGGCGATGTATTCCATCAAAGTAGTTTTTCCGTAACCCGGCGGCGAAATCAGCAACAACATACCCATCAAATCCGTTCGCTTTTGTTCGCCTGCCGTACCTATTTGTTTTGCCAAATTGGTTCCGATAAGCGGCAAATATACTTTATCAATCAAACGATTGCGCACAAAAGAACTCATTACGCGAGGTTTAAATTCGTTCAATCGCAATTCGTTTTCAAAACTTTCGGTGAGTTGTTTTTTAAGTTCGGTGTATTTCTTGTATCCGACTACTTTTTGAGTGTCGAAATATTTCAAACGACGCATAAATTCGTTGAAATTCAGATGATATTTTTTATCAGATATTAATGAGTGATTTCCTTCCAATCCGACCAAATCCACTTGCAATGTAACATCTAAACAGCGTTTTGATTCAAAGGATTTTGTGAAAACAGTAACGGCAACTTCATCGATATATGATAAAACCGATTTGTCGTCGGATATGGAGGCGAAGGCTTTTATCCATTCTCTAATCAATAAATATCGGGCTTCCGGATTTGATTTAAGTTTGTCGGTTGATGTTTTAAAAGATGTTGTTTTTGAGTTGATTTTCAGAAAATCGTTGAAATCGGTGTATAATTTTGAAGCGATGCTGTTTAAAACAAAAACATCGGATCTTGTTAATTCGGCAAACAGATATTCTGCGGCTTCTTCGGCAATATCACCGGAAAAAATATTTGTTTTTACTGTGAAATCAAGAATCTGATTTTCAATCTGTTTTTTTATGTCATTAAAGTTATTGCTTCCGGGAAATGATTCTAAAATTGCACCAATCCCTTGAAGGCGGGCATGCAAAAGTTCTTTTTGTTCTTTGGGTGCAAATTCTTTGAACCATAATTCGGCGGCGGCTCTCGACTTTGAAGAGTATCGAAGTAAATCGGCATTTTTACGAATTTCGATTAATGATTTTAGAATTACCAAAGCATCGCTGTCGTGAACGCCCTTTTCGTATCCTTCGGAATAACGAACCGACATGAAATTTTGCAGCATTTCGGCAAGTTTCGCGTCTTCGGCTTTGAAAAGTTCGTCGATTTTAGACTCGTTATTTTCTATTTGTTCGTTTAAAAATTTATATGCCAAATATTCGGAGCGATAGACGGTGTCGTTTTCCGAAATGATATTTTGAGCCCAAAATTCGTGCAATTGATAAAATTCTTCGTTTTCTACACGTTCGTAAAATCCGGTTCCGGAAAGATGAATAAACATATCTTCGCCGCGATTGACCATAGTCAATGCCAGCGGTTGCTTATTTACCGTGAAATTATGACGACCGAATTTAATGACATCTTCACCTTCGACAAATAAATCGACTTTGTCGCGCAACTGCCGAAAAGCATCTTCTTTGGCGGTTTTCAACTTGCTTTGGATATCATCGGCTTTCACATTGTCGCCCAGTTCGAACAATTCTTTAACGATGTCGCGAACCTTATCTACCATGATATCCGAAGCAAAATATCCGTTGATTTCCGATTCGGATCCGAGTTTTGCCAATCGTCCGGAAACGGCTTTAAGAATGCGTTCGGCAGATTGTTTGAGGGTGTCGGTGCGTTTGCTGCGTTTTTCGGTGAGTTGAATTTTTCGTTGTTCAAAGGCATCGAGAATTTCTTCGCGTTTGATGCCTATTTCGTTCACAAATTCGTCGAATTCGGTAAATTTTCCTTCCAATTCTTCGATTTGAACCAACAGTTTGGTGAGATATTCATCGGTTTTTTCGGGAGCATCACACAAATCAAGATAATTTACAACGGCTTGCCCAATGAGTTTGATTTGCGATGAAAATTCGGCTTTTCCTTCAAGCAAAAAAAGCTCATCTCTTTTGCGTTTCAAATCGGCTTTTATCTTGTTGAAATTGGAATATATAGACGAAATTGTGTCGATAATTTTGGCTGTTTGAACGGCATCTTTTATTTTCAGATTGCTGACAATTTCTATCAACATTTCGAGTTCCGAAGATACTTTTCCGATTTCTTTTTCAAGATCATCGGCATCGGTAACTTTTGATATTTTTTCGGTATTTTCTCGAATCAAATTTACTTTTTCTTTGTACGGATTCAGGGCGGTTTCTTCGAGCAAAAAAGCCACGCACGATTCCGAAAGCAGGTTGTTGTAATCGGCGGCAGATTTTTCGTATTTTTCAACCGATTCAATATTGATATATCTTAATTGTATTAAAGAAATTAATTCGCCTCTGATAATTCGCAATCGTGAAAGCAATTGAACAAAATCTTCGATATTTTGAAGACTTTTGTTCTTGATTTCCGCAAACAGTTTGTCGGCTTCGCCGGTAATTTTTTGTGTTTGCAGTAAGGTGTTTTTTTTGATTTTAGCAACCTTTTCGTATTCATCTATTGCCGAAGCGGCGGCTTCTTTCACTGCCGAAATCGAAATATTGAGTTCAAAAGTTTCCGTTCGCGAAATCCAATAATAATTGTCGAGAATTTGCGAGGTTTTTCGTACCAATTCGATATACAAATTGGTGTAAGAATCGTCTTTGGCAAGCAAAGTAATCACCTCGCGACATTCGGCAATTCCTTTAACGAGTTCTTTGTTTCCGATTTTAAAAAGATACGATGTTTTATCGACAACCGTGTCGTAATCGGCACTGTAAAACGTTGTACGCCAAATTTGAACTACATGGTGTTTCTTTGCCTCGCCGTCGCTGCGAAAATTGCACATTTCTCCGTTCTCGAAAATCGAAAATCCGTTGCAAATAATCGGGGTGTCGAGTTTTTGTTCTATCAAATTATATTTCAACAAGACATAAGAGCGGGTGTTTCGCTCGTAAAACGTGTAAATATAGTCTTCGCCGTTGGGCGAGTCGATTCGTTTTTCAAAAACAAGGTTTTTTAAATTATTTTCAAAAAACTTAAAATCGCCGGTTTGCAAATAATATCCGTTCGAGAAAATAATTCCCTGATTGTCGGGCAATAAAACGCAAGCGTCTTTGATTGCATCAATACGAACGGCACTTTTCGTTTTGGAGCTGTAAACAATGTAGCGGTAATCTATTTCTTTGAACGGACGAATTTTTAGAATGATAATATTTCCGAGAACGGAATAGAAAAATTCGGCATCGTCGAGCGTTTGGTCGGCATTTTCAACAGGTTCGGCATATACGCCGCTGCCGGTTTCGGTATTGTTTTCGGCTTTAATTGTTAAATCGCCTCCGACTGTTTCCACAAAAAGAATGTTTTCGATTGAAACATGCGGGTGCTTTCCCGTGATGTGCATTTCGCGTGTGGCTTTGGTCCACGAAAATTCGTGTTGTGCGGGGAAACGAAATTCGTGGTCGCTTCGGTTATCAACATATCGAAGTCGATTGCCGTCGATTATCCATTTGAAGGCTTTGATGTCGGTATCACCGCTTCCGGTGCGAAAGAGCATGAACAAATGTATTCCGATAACTGAAAATTTAACAAATCGTGTGCTTTCGCGATATTTGTATAAATCGGCAAAATCTGTTAAAAAACTTGTATCGGAAATTAAATCGAGCGGTTCTTTTTTAAATGTGTGATTTTGGTAGGAATAGATACTAAAAACATCATCTGCGGCAATTTCTTTTTTGCGAACCGAAACATTGTAAGCGAAAATGAACATATTGCCCACTTGTTGCATATCGGACGGAATGCAGTTGTTTTCGGTGATGATTCGTTCGGTTGCAATGAGTGCAGCATCGGCAGAGCCGAAAACTTTTCGGCGTTCGTTGTTGAGCAAACTAAATTTGTCGCTTAGCTCGTTGCCGTATTTATCCAAACGCTTACGAATAATTTCGTAGGTTCCGGCTTCGAGTTCGATTTTTGTGTTATTTTCGGAAGTAACTGTTTCCGTATTTTCAGGCATTTTAGTGATGCTTTAAAATTGGAATTTATAAATGATTTGTAAAGAATAAAAAAAATGCGAGAAACTGATTTATATGTTTCTCGCAAAAAAAAATCATTTTATTCCCAAACTTTTAACTAATAAATCGCCGATTCCTGCATTTTTTGCTTTATGAATCAATCCTTTAACAATGTTACGAGTGTCCACATCGGGTAATTTAGAAATCAAGGTTTCAAGCACATCAATTATTGTCATATCGGTAACGCCGTCTATTAGAAATTTGTATTGGTCGATGATATTTTTGATTTTCTGCTCGGTTTTACTGAGTTTTTCGTCCAAATCATCTTGATCATCTAAAAATTCAGAATTATTTTTTTCTTCAATTTTTGGTGTTTCAATTCTTTTTGTTGATATTTTTTCGTTTTGTGAAATGCTATTTTCATTTTTTTTATTGGGCAGAAATCGGTCTTTTACCGAAGTGAGGACTTCCGAATTTCCGACTAAATTATCCAAGCTTTTTCCTCGTGTAATTGAGCCGATAATTTTATCGAAGAACATTGTTTCGCCGCCCACAATGTCGATTTTTGCAGATTTCAAAGCTTCTGAAATTACGGTTGCCTGAGCATCTGCAATGTCTTTCCAGATATTGATTTGAGCCAATTCAACGTCCTTATCTTTTTGCAGTTTCAGTTTAAATTCTTCGTGTTCTTTGCCCATGCCTTCGAGTTTTTTCATAGCAACGGCTTTTTCGTCGATACCTTTTGCTTCGGCGAGCAGTTTTTCTTGTATTACTTTTGCTTCGGCTAAACCTTGTTTTTCGTTTGCTTCAGCTTTTACATTGATAATATGAGCTTCGGACAATCCTCTTTGTTTCAGAATATTAGCTTCGGCTTCGCCTTTTTTGTTGAGAGCTTCGGCTTCGGCAAATCCTTTTGTTTCAATAACTTTTGCTTCTGCTTGACCGGTTTGTAAATGAGCTTCTGCTTCGGCTGTTGTAACAAGTGTGATTTCTTTCGATTTTGCAATTGCTTTTGCTTCAATTCCTTTGGCTTCGGCTATTGCTTCCATTTCAATAATTTTGGCATTTGTTTCGCCGTCTTTTAAATTAGCAATTGCCTTTGCTTCGATCACTTGTGCTTCAGATTTTCCTTGTGCCGATTCTTTGGCGGCTTCGGCTTCTGCAAGAACTTTTATAGCGTCAGCTTCTTTGCCCGATGCCGAAAATGCAGCTTCGGCTTCTATGATTTTTTGTTTTGCTTTGTATTCGGCGGCAATTCTGGAGGCTTCTCCGTCAATTTCAGTCGCCTTTCTATTTGCTTCGGCGTTTTTTATTTGTTTAACGAGTGCTTGTTCGGCTATCATTTCGGCATTTGTAATTGCAACTCGTTTTTCGCGGTCGGCAGTGGCAAATTCTTCGGTGTCTTTTATTTTTTGTTCTTCAATCACCACGTCTTTTTGAACTTTGACTCGGTCGCGGATAATTTCCTGAATTTTTGCTTTTTCGATTTCAATTGCCTTATCTTTTTCAATTTGAGCGAGAGAAATCACTTTTTCGCGTTCCGTTACTTGTAGCATCTTCGCTTTTTCAGTCTTTTCCAGTTCTTCTTTGTCGGTTTTGTCTTTGTTCCAAGTGGCAACAATCACCTGTCGTTCTTTGTTTTGTTGTGCGATTTCGATTGCTTCTTGGGCTGATATTCTTGATTTTTCGCTGATTTCGCGTTGTTCTTCAGTTACTTTTATTGTCAATGCTTTTTCTTTGTCTTTGATATTGGCGATTTCACGTTTTTGTGTTTCTTCTTTTTCGGCTAATTGACGTTCGTAAGTGAGAATTATTTCGCGTGCTTCAACATCTTGTTTTTTTATTGTTTTTTGTTTTTCATTCTCAATAAAATTTGCTTTAATTTGTTGTGTCGATGTGAGTTCGATGATCTTTTTTATCCCTTCGGCATCCAAAATATTGCGTTCTTTCATCGATTCGAGAGGTGTTTGTTCCAGATAATCAATTGCACAATCGTCGAGCAAATATCCGTTAAGATTTCTGCCCAGAAGTGTGAGGATTTCTTTTTTAAATTCGTCGCGTTGGTTGTATAAATCGGCGAAATCGAATCGTTTTCCGACGGTTTTCAAAGCTTCCGAAAATTTGGATTCAAAAAGTCCTTCGAGAGTTTCTTTTGCCGAAGCGCGTTCGCATCCTATTGCAAAAGCCACATTTTTAGCATCTTCCAATGTGTTATTGACACGCACAAAGAAAGCGACTTTGATATCGGCACGAATATTATCTTTGCAAATTAAGCCATCGACTCCGAGACGAGAAATGGTCATGTTCTTTAGGGTGATGTCCATAATTTCCAATCGGTGCAGAACAGGAATAACAAAAAATCCTTTTTCAAAAGTAATTTTTGTTCCGCCTTGTCCGGTTCTGACTAATGCTTTGCCGTGAATTGGTTTTTTGTACCATTTTACAATTAAAGCAATGAAACCTAACAGAAAGACTGCGACAATAATAGCTGCAATGCTTAAAATGTTTCCGATAAATAAAAGTGTTCCAATCATGGTTTTAGATTTTGAAGGGTTCGACAGTGTAATATTTTTCTTCTTTGTTGTATTCGATAATTAAAACGTGTTCTCCTGCGTTTATGGTTTCATTTACAGAGCGGGCAATGAGCAAAACGTTGGAGTTGTTGCGAGTGAGTTCAACTTGTCCGTCTCGATCTTTATCGACAGCTATTTTAACGACGGCGGTTTTTCCGGTAAAATCTTCAAATTGGCCGGTTTCGACATCCATTTTTTGAAATACTGAAACCAATGGTATTGTAATAATTTTTGCAATCATCATACTTACAACAATTTCCGGTAATAGAAAAAGCATTGAAACTATGATTGAATTGTTGTGTAAAATATGATTTATCAGAAGTGAAATCACCCAAAGCGGCAAAGCAATGAAACTGAACAGTATCATGAACGGAATTTTTCCGATATTGAAAAACAGGAGGGTTTTTACAATGAAATTCGGCCCTCCGGCAATGCCTTCTGGTCCTTGTAGGTGCGAGTCAGTATCGAAATCGTTATCGTTATCGAAATCGAGATGTGCGTGCGAATCAATATCGACATCAAGTGAGCTTGTATCTAAAAGTCCAAGAAAAACGGTTATCCAATACAAAATAACTAAAACCAACAGTATGGTGGGAATCAAGTTGATACCGGAAAATGACGATTCAAAGATTTCTTTCATTTTTTTTAATATATAATCTCGAATATACTAAAAATTTATGATAAAAAAAATCAATTTGATATTTTTTTTCATATTTAGGATTTCGGGTGAAAATTTCACTAAATAAATATAATGCTTATCCCGATTATTACCTATATAGTTTGTAAAATTTGTATCTTATTGTAA
>DYMH01000224.1 GCA_020721645.1 Draconibacterium orientale | reverse complement strand
GAACATGAACATATTCGACCACATGAAAAAAAATAACAGTCGCGAACTGTTGTTTATTGAAGAAGCTTCCTTATCGCTCAAAGCAATTGTTGCTATCGACAGTATTGTACTTGGTCCTGCAAACGCCGTTGCAAAACTTTATAATTACCAAACCGAAGCCGAAGCAATTACCGATGCTTTGGATATTGCATACTACAATTCGCTCAAAGCAGCCCTTTTACGTCGCAGTTTGGGCGGAGGCAGCATCGTTTTATGGGGCAACCCGAAAGCTATAAATAACGAAATGTATTTTCGTGCCGTAGGTCTTTTTCTCAATCGCTGGAACGGCAATTTGTTTATGACCAAAGGAACGGGCGTTAGTTACACCGACTTGAATCACGTGCGAAAAGAATCGAAATATATGCTCGGATTGGAAGAAACTCTCGGCGGACACGGAAGAATATCTATAAACCGTGCCAACGGTATGATTTTTGGACTGAAAGCCGCCGCCAAACAAAAACTCAACGCATCGAGTTTAAAAGGATTGAAAATCGTAGTTCAAGGTGTCGGCGAATTGGGTTCGGCATTGGTAAAAAAACTCATCGACGAGCAAGCCGAAATTGTGATTACGGATAAGGTTTATGATAAAATAAAAGTGATTCAAGACCAAGTGAACGACATCAAAATTGTAAAACCCGAAGATATTTATGCCGAAACCTGCGATATTTTCTGTTCCTGTGCACACGACAAAGTTATCGGCGTTGAAGAAGCACAACACATGAATTGTAAAATCATCACCGGGAGTGCCAACGTAATACCTGCAAATGCCGAAACTGCTGTTGTTTGGAAGAAAAAAGATATTCTCTACATTCCGGGTTACGTCATCAATTCGGGCGATGTCATTCAGCACGCCAACGAAATGGAAGGTTTCCCAAAAGAAAAAGCAGAGAAAGAACTTATCGAAATTTATTATAACACTTTGGATTTAATTCAATTAGCCGAAGAACAAAATACTGATATTCACAGCGTTGCCGTAAAAAAAGCCGAAGACTACGTCAGGCAAGTTGCTGCAATCAAAATGCTGAGATAAATTTTTATTATGAATTATGAATTGAAAATGATAAAAACAAATGAGCATGTTAATAAATTCTCATATTTCTTTTTTCTTTTCATTTCTTTCATCTTTTTAATTTCCACATTCTCAAATTCTCAAATTTCCGCATTCCCAAATTTCCACATTCTCAAATTTTCACATTTTCAGACTATGAAATCCATACATATCTTAGCCATCAATCCGGGTTCAACATCAACAAAAATAGGCGTTTTTAAAGACGAAGAATGTCTTTTTGAAATCAATGTATCGCATAGTGCCAAACAATTGGAAGAATTTTCGAAGATTTGGGACCAATATTCGTTCCGAAAGGAAGAAATCGTTGCAGCACTCGAAAAACGCAATTTCGATATTCGGAAATTAGACGCCGTTGTTGGGCGAGGCGGACTGATAAAGCCCATTCCGAGCGGCGTGTATTGTGTAGACCAAGAAATGATTGAAGATGCACGCATCGGGTTTCAGGGGCAACATGCCTCCAATCTCGGTTGCGTAATCGCTTACAGCATTGCTTGGGAAAATACGATTCCTGCATTTATTGTTGATCCGCCGGCAGTCGATGATTTGGAACCTTTGGCACGAATTACCGGAACCAAAGAAATTGAACGCGGTTCGCTGCTTCATGCTTTGAATATTTTTGCAACAGCCCGAAAATATGCAACAGAAAGAGGAAAAAAAATTGAAGATATCAATCTGATAGTGGCACACATGGGCGGCGGAATTACGGTTGCGGCATTGAAAAAAGGGAAAGCCGTCAATGTAAATCACGGTTTGGAAGAAGGACCGATGACACCCGAACGCAGCGGGCAATTGCCGCTTTTTCAATTTATGAAATTATGCCTTTCGGGCAAACACACCGAAGCCGAATTAAAGAAAATGATTGTCGGACGCGGCGGATTGATGTCGCATTTCGGCACCAACAAAGCCTACGATGTTGAAAAATTAGCCATCGCCGGCAGCGAAAAACATCGCATGGTGATAGAAGCCATGGCATATCAAGTTGCACAAGAAATAGGTGCAAGGGCAACAAATTTGTGTGGCGAAGCAGAAGCGATAATTATAACAGGAGGTATTGCAAATAGTAAATTTATCACCGAAAAAATTGCCGAACGAGTTAAATTTATTGCCCCTGTCGTTATTTATCCGGGCGAAGCCGAATTAGACGCATTAGCCGGAGGAGCTTTGCGTGTTTTGAAAGGCGAAGAACAAGTAAAACACTACTCTAAAAAAATAACAAAAGTAGGAGTAATTTATTGGGATAATCTCGAAATATTTTCTACGGCATTCAACATCATCGAAGAACGTTTTCGCAAAGCCGGTTATACTTTCCGCAAAGAAGAAAGTACAATGAACATCACTTATTTTAATTGCAATCGCGAAGAGGAAAACGTACAGAAGGGGCTTGACAAATTGCGAAGCATGAATTGCGACATCATCATTTCGGTAGGTTCGCAAATCAGTACACGCATTTCGCCTTTTGTAAGTAAAGACAACATTCCGGTTGTTTTCACCGGAATTTACAGTTCGGTTGTGATTTCGGATTTTGAAAAAGAACAAAACAATAATTTTTATGCCACCTGCTATGGCGTTGATTTACAAGAACATCTGAAAAGAACGGTTTTAACCGTAGCTCCCGAAATAAAAAAGATGGGAATGCTGTATCGGCGCGGCGAATTACAATCGGAAGTTCAGTTCGACGGCGTGAATGAATTTTGTAAATCGCAAAATATTGAATTGCAAAGTTATGATATTGAAGATGTTAAAGATTTACACAGTGCTGCTGCATTTTTTAAACACAATACTGCCGAGTGGGTTTTTATAGGAGCCAATACAGTTCTGGCGTCTGCCTCTGCCGATGATTTGCGGGCAATAACGCATCACTTTCCAACCACCTGTTTGCTCGAAAATACCGTTCAAAACGGCGGGCTTGTCGGCTATGTGGTTCCGTGGGAAAACGTGTGCGATGCCGCAGCAGATTTATCAATCAATATTTTGGAAAAAAATCGCATCGTAAAAAAAATGGTTACACCCTCGCAACGCATGATGATAGCCAACGAAGCCACTGCAAAGAAATTAGCAATGAAAGACCGATTGAAGAAAATTGAGAATTTGAAATTTGTGTAAAATTTATACAGATTGTTAA
>DYMH01000079.1 GCA_020721645.1 Draconibacterium orientale | reverse complement strand
ACATAAATTTGAATTGGTCGCAAATTGTATTGATTAAGTAAATAAGTCTATAAAATTATTCGATGGTTTGACATTTATTGAAAGTAACCTACCTGTAACCTGTTTTTTGAAAACAGGCAACCCCGAACTAAACAACTTGACAAGTTATACTGTTTCAGATTTCAACGGCGATGGAAAATCTGATATTCTCGAAATGTTCCCTGTTTATGTAAACAATAATTTTAAAGGTATAACAACAAATTTGATGAACAATACAAGCACCGATTTCTTTCCGGAAACCCAAACAGGTTTGCAAATTATAAGTTTCAGATGGTCATTTAATCCCTACCTTGATTTTAACGGAGACGGAAACTCTGATATTTTTATTTATGATTGGGGTCCTACAGGGCGAACCATTCTATTTGGTCATTTTAACGAAAACTCGAATCGTGTTTTATCCATAACCAATGGAAATAATCTTAAAACAAGCATCGACTACGCTCCATTGACCGACAATGCCGTGTATGACTTTACCGACAACAAGAATATTACCAATACTGTCAATTTATCAGACGGACTAATTCTTTTCCAAAAACCCATTTTTGTTGTTAAACAATTAAATTCACCCGACGGAATAGGAGGTATTCATTCCATTCTTTATCACTATGGATATGCACTTTTGCATAAAAAAGGTAAGGGATTTTTAGGTTTCATTGAAACTTCAATTACTGATGCAAATATTAACACAACGCAAGCAAAAACGTTTAGTTTTTATAGTGGATTTTATGACCTTTTTGTTGAGTCCTTTTATGTTAAACAAGGGGAGCAGACTATTTCTTCTTCATCAATTAATTGCCAATACATTGTAACAAACGGGAATTTACAGGGGAATCGTTCGTATTTTATTCCTCAGTCTGATTTGCAAACTTATAATTATCTCCAAAGTACAAGTTCTTATTCAACTAACTTAACAGATATTTACGGAAATATTCTAAATACTAACTCCGATTTCTATGCGGAGGGTGCACTTCAAGGCTCAATAACCCAAGTAAACGAATACACAACAGCCGGTTCTTGGTGTCCTTCAAAACTGTCAAAAACAACGGTTACGAAAACAAGAAACGGACAAACTCCTTATACCCGAATTTCACAATTCGAATACAACACAGAAGGTTCGACAACCAAAATTATTGCCGACCCCGGAATGCCCGAAGCAATAACAACTGAATATTTACAATTTGATGCGTTCGGAAACGCCGGTCAAGTAAAATTATCGGCACAGGGAGAACCTGACAGAAACACCTATACGCAATTCGATTCAAAAGGGCGTTTTGTGATACAACAAACCGACATTGCCGGCTACATTTCACAAAGCACTTACGATGAAGAAACAGGAAACATAACGACATCAACTGATATCAATGGTTTTACTACGCGATACGACTATAATTCACTCGGACAACTTACGTCGAGTTATTTCCCCGATGAAACAAGTATTCATCAAAGCACACAAAGAACATCTGATTTTGGGGCAAAATATTCAAAAATAATTGAAGCCTCCGGCAATTCGCCCACAACAAGCTATTTCGATGAGTTAGGCAGAGAAATAGCTACTAAATCAAAAGGATTTAATGGTGAAGATATTATTTCACATAAAAAATTCAACAACAAAGGACAAGTTTATAAAGTCTATGAACCTCATTTTATAGATATTGTCGGAAATAATACGACTATTGAATATGACGCATTAGGCAGAATTTCAAAAAAAATTACACCCATTGGCAATTTTTTGTATATTTACGATGGGAGAAAAACAAGCATACAAATGCCCGACATGAAAACAGTAAGTTCCTCCGTAAACGCATTCGGAGAAACGGAAACATCGACCGATGCCGACGGAAATTCAGTTTCATACTCTTACAATTCCGCAGGCATGCAGATTTCGGTATCCGCACCGGGCGGCACTGTTGTTACTTCCGAATACGATTTATTCGGAAATCGTACAAAAATAACCGATCCCGATGCCGGAACGGTTACAAATACTTACGATGTTTTCGGAAATGTTAAGACGCAGACAGATAATAAAGGCAACACGTACCAAATGAACTATGACTTTCTCGGGCGATTGTCCCAAAAATCAGGACCCAACGGCATGGTAAACTACACTTACGACACACAAAAAGGCAGTTTAAGCATGTTAAAATCCGTAACAAAAGGAAATTCTACCGTAACGATGAATTACGACGGTTTCGGGCGGCTCCGAAATTCAGTCGAAACATTCGAAGGCACGGAATATGTTAATTCTTTTGAATATGACAATCTCGGCAGACAATCCAAAATAACATATCCTTCGGGTTTCGCTTTTACGAACCAATATAATGAAAACGGCTATTTAACCGAGATTCGCCGAGCGGATAACAATCAAATGATTACAAAAACCTTGTCGGTAAACGCTCTCGGACAGCCTTTGCAAATACAATCGGGCAACGGACTGATAACGACTTACGATTACGATAACTCAAATCGCCCCGAAAACGTGCAAACCGGAACGATTTTTAATTATGATTATAGTTTCAATTCCGCAACCGGCAACATGACTTACCGTGAAGATAATAAAAAAAATCTTCGCGATGATTTCGCTTACGACAATTTGAACCGATTGACAGGATTTTGGGCGCACAATCAAAAAACCATTGTCAATACAAGCTATGATGCCGGCGGAAACATTATGAATAAAAGCGATGCCGGCGAATATCGGTATGATAATCACAGAATACATGCTGTTGACAGTATAAAAAATGCTCAATCTTCAATACCTTCATTTCTGCAGGATATTTCATATACCGCATTCAACAAAGTAAGTACAATCTCCGAAAACAATAAACGATTGGAATTATTTTACGGTTTCGATGAACAACGCCGAAAATCCGTTTTGTACGAAAACAACAACATCGTTAAAACCAAGTTGTTTTTCGGCAATTACGAAAAAACGACAACCGCAGCCGGCACCGTCGAATACAATTATTTGCCCGGCAATGCAGTTTATATTCTCGAAAACGGCAACGGAAACATGTATTGGCAAAACAAAGACCACTTAGGCAGTGTTATTTCAATGAGCAATCAAGCCGGTGTCATTGTTGCAAATACCGAACAAAGTTTCGATGCTTGGGGCAGAAGGCGAAATCCCGTTGATTGGTCGTATAATAATATTCCCACAATTTCATATTTATTAAACGACAGAGGATATACAGGACACGAACATCTTACGCAATTCGGAATCATCAATATGAACGGTCGCCTCTACGACCCCGTACTCGGGCGTATGCTCTCGCCGGACCCGTTTGTGCAAGCTCCGGGCAATTCGCAGAATTATAATCGGTATTCTTATGTACTGAATAATCCTTTGAAATATACGGATCCGAGTGGGAGATTTTGGAATTTAGTTGTCGGGGCAGTAATTGGTGGCTTTATGGGTTACATGCAAGGCAGTATGGCAGGTGCAACCGGGTGGCGAATGGTTGGATACATAGGCGTAGGTGCCGTGGCTGGGGCATTAAGTGCCGGTGTTGGTTCCGGCATGAGTTCAGTACTTGGCGGAGGCACATTTGGAGCGGGATTTGTAGGTTCTTCATCCGCCGCCGTTGCAACTTCGAGTTTTTATACAGGCTCAATAATTGGAGCTTCAAGTGGTTTTACAGGTGGTTTAGTAAACGGGTTTGGGACAAGTATGGTAAACGGGCAATCTTTTGGTTCATCCTCAAAAACAGGTATAACACAAGGACTTATTGGTGCAGGAACCGGTTACGTACTCGGGGGAATTGGAGGTGGTATAAATGCAGAAATGGATGACAGAAATTTTTGGCATGGGGGGAGGGTTATTCGAGATAATCGACTAAAATCAACATACAGCATTACTTTACAAAAAAATGAGAAAACATGCTGGGCTGCTACGGGAGAAATGACGGCAAGTTACGAGAACAGTTCAATCACGCAAGAAAATTTAATCAATATGTACGGAGACAAACCATTAAATGAGAAAGAATTAACAACCATGATTTCAGATAATTTTACCTACCAACCTGTACAAACAGATGCGGTCTCGATAGAAAAAGCTATAATTGCCGATGATCCATTGTATATAAATTACAATGTTGATAAAATGAACAGGCATGCTGTTTTGGGATATAGAATGAAAACATACGACAATGGACGTTTTGTTTTGTATGCATCAGATCCTAACGGAGGAACATATAGATTTACACAGAGCGATATTAATCAAAATAATTTTAGACAAATTTTTCAAATAACAGGATTAAGACACCCTATTCCTCAAAATCCATTTCCTTCAATTTTTGGGTTTTAATATTAAAAATTGAAATTAAGTTCTTTTACTACAATCAAAAAAGCAGATGTAAAAAAAATATGAAGCTGCTAATATTTATTAAATCTACATTGTAAAAATTTCAAATGAAAACTATCTTTTTTCTAACACTATCATTTGTTTTTTCAAACACATCCTTGTCTCAGATAGATACAATGATATTTTGTTATCATAAGATTGATTATCAAAACTATGCAAACAAAAAAATGGAAATTTGGTACAACGCAAATAAGGATGATGCAAGTGGAACCAATGCTATTTTTAATAATTTATCAAATTTAAATTCTTTCTCTATTCCTATATTTATGCTGAAAAAAGAATCAATTACATATAATTGTGGAGATGATTTTTTACAATACATAGATTTTCAAAATAATCCGAATTTACAGTTTATGAAAATTTTTGATGTTTTGCTTCAAAACAAATGTTATAAAAATTTGATTGTTTCAGATTTTTTCAGTAACGATGAAAGCAATTATTTTAGAACAGTCAGTAATTTCGTGCATATTAAAAACAAAATAGTTGACAGGTACATTATACAATTTGCAGAAAATCATAAAGAATTTGTTATATTTATGATTATGGATTTAGAAGGTTACTGGGGGATTTCAAATGGCAATTTTTACAAGTTGGAAAAAGGATTATTTCGAAAGATAAAACCGATAAAAGGTAACAAAGGAATATTGGAATATGGTGAAGACTATATTCATGATATTGGAAAACAAGAAGGTGTTACTATTGGCAAGAAGTATAAGAAATGCAAAAAAAAAGGATTAAAAATAAAATCAAAAAATTACATTGATTTTCAAGTACATTAATAAAATAAAACAAGATTCACTTTCCCATAATCGAATTGAAAAACCAACAACGAAATATTTTTTACGTTTACACCGACCACCTCGGCAGCACCAATGTTGTAACCAATACAGCCGGCAACCCCGTGGAACGGCATAATTTCGATGCTTGGGGCAGGGAAAGGAATTCTGCGGATTGGTCGTATGCAGATGTACAGACGCAATGCATTGCGTCTCTACGCGGATATACCGGACACGAAATGTTGCCGGAATTCGGCATCATAAACATGAACGGCAGATTGTACGACCCTGTTTCAGATACTAATTACTTTTGTTCAAGGCACTTAGGAATTGTTCGAGCGACATTTCATCGCTGTATAAAACTTCGCGGGCTTTGCTGCCTTTGAACGGACCAACGATGCCGGACTGTTCCAATTGGTCGATAATACGCCCGGCACGATTATATCCGATAGATAATTTTCTCTGGATCAACGATGTAGAGCCTTGTTGATGAATAACCACCAAACGTGCTGCATCTTCAAAAAACTCATCGCGTTTGTCCATATCCATCGAATTTAATCCGCCTTGATTGTTTTCGAGAATTGGTTCGGGCAACAGATACGGCATTTGATACCCTTGCTGCTCGCCGATAAATTCTGTAATTTTATCTAATTCCGGAGTGTCGATAAACGCACATTGCAAACGAATTAAGTCGCTGCCTTGAGTGATAAGCATATCGCCGCGTCCGATAAGTTGATTTGCTCCCGGACTGTCGAGTATGGTTCGGGAATCGATCATAGAAGCCACTTTAAATGCAAGTCGGGTCGGGAAATTTGCTTTTATGATACCCGTAATAATGTTTGTCGAAGGTCGTTGTGTGGCAACAATCAAATGGATTCCTACTGCACGTGCCAATTGCGCCAATCGGGCAATGGGAAGTTCGATTTCCTTTCCGGCAGTCATTACCAAGTCGGCAAATTCGTCGATAACCAAAACAATATAAGGCATATAACGATGTCCTTTTTCGGGATTCAAACGTCGGGCAATAAATTTTGCATTGTATTCTTTGATGTTGCGAACTTTCGAGCGTTTCATCAACATATATCGTGCGTCCATTTCTACGTTGAGCGAATTGATGGTATGAACAACCGATTGATTATCAGTAACAATAGATTCGGTAGCATCGGGCAATGCTGCCAGAAAATGATGTTCGATGCGTTCGTAAAGTGTCAATTCCACTTTTTTGGGGTCCACCAATACGAATTTTACCTGAGAGGGATGTTTTTTATAGAGAAGTGATGTTAAAATAGCGTTTAACCCGACGGATTTTCCTTGTCCCGTGGCTCCGGCTACAAGTAAGTGCGGCATTCGGGTTAAATCGACAACATAAGTCTCGTTGGATATTGTTTTCCCCAATGCTATGGGCAATTCCATTTTCGATTCCTGAAATTTAGCCGATGAAATTACCGAACGCATTGAAACAATCACCGGATTGAGGTTCGGGACTTCTATTCCGATGGTTCCTCGACCGGGCATGGGGGCAATAATTCGGATTCCCAAAGCTGCCAAACTCAACGCAATATCATCTTCAAGATTTTTAATTTTTGATATGCGGACTCCGGGAGCGGGGATAATTTCGTAGAGAGTAACAGTTGGTCCGATAGTTGCCTTGATTTTGGTGATTTCGATTTTGTAATTTTTCAGTGTTTCCACAATTTTATTTTTGTTCGAAATCAGCTCTTCATTTGTAACTTCCGAATTACTGCTTTTATAATCTTCCAAAAGTTCAAGTGTCGGGAATTTATAATGCGATAAGTCCAAAGTGGGGTCGTAGTCTTCCAAAGGCATGTTTGACAATTCGTTGAGCGTAACATCTTTGTTTTTTTCTACCGCCAACAGCAGTCCATTTTCATCATATTCGTCTTCTTCTTCTTCGTCAATATCTTTGTCAATAATTCCTTGTATATCAGAAACTTCTTCGACTGTTTCGACAGGTGTTTCGAGCTGAAATAATGTTTTTTCGGGTATTGTGTTTGTATTTTCTACTTCAAAACCCAAAATATCTGCGGATTGTTTTTCTAATTTCTCACGTCCTTTGTTATCGAGTAGAAAATTTCGTTTTTCAACGGTTTTCAGAGGTTCGTTGGTGTCCAAATCAATCACGATATTGGTAATGTCTTCATCGTCTTCATCAATTTGTCGCAGGCGATTGTATTTTTCTTCCACAGAAACCGATGTATCCTTTGTTTTTACGGAACTGTTGTTTGCATTTTGTTCGAGGGCATCTTCGAAATCGACAGGTTTTTTTGGTTTTGCAAATATCTTGGAGACTAATTTTTTATTTTGGTCGAGAAAACCTTCGATGGTAAAAGCCAAGAAAATAAATAAAGAAAGAAAAATGGCAAAACCTGTTCCGATATTACCCAAAAAGGAGCTCAACCAACGACTGAGAACATAGCCAAAACTACCGCCGGGTATGGTGTTTGTGTCTCCAAAAATGAAAGACAGGCTAATAGAAAGCCAAATCATCAGAAAAAAGGTATATCGAGATGTTTTTCGTAATGCAAAAGTATCAACATGAACAAGATACAAACCCCAAAGTACTGAAAGAAATAAAAATCCATAGGACGCGACTCCAAACAAATCGTAAACAAAAAGTGCTGCAAATAAAGCACCTATTTTTCCGGCAAAATTGGCAACGGGCAAATCGGTTTTAAAAATAAATGTAAACCAATTGGTTTCGAGAACATTTTGGTCTTGCTTCCATGTAAAAAGATAGGAGGTAAAAGCAATAATCAAAAAAACTGAAAAAAGCAACATAAAGAGTCCCAGTGCAATACGTGCTCTTTCGTCTTCCCGAAGTACGGCAATGCGCTCACGAAGCGGAACTGAGGGTACGGGCTTACTTTTTGCCGAACTTCTTTTTTTTGTTGTAGATGTGCGTGCCATTATAATAAAAAAGTGAAAAACTAAAAGTGAAAAACTAAAAGTGAAAAACTAAAAGTGAAAAACTAAAAACTAAAAGTGAAAAACTTAAAGTGAAAGGTTGAAAGAATATTAATCAGGGTATTTTTACAATGTTGGTATATTTCAGGAACCAAGAATGTTAATCAAACTTGATATTTTATACAATACAAAGGTAAAAAAACTTTACAAACAACAGCTTAAATTTAAAATTATCTATCAACAATTGCTCTGAAATGTTTTTGTATAAAAATAGTGTGAATCAAACTTTGAATTTATCCGGATATTTAATACTTTGCCGGTTCAGAATTTTAAAAAATATCCGGATTATGCCACGCAAAATCACTAAAATACTTGTAGCCAATCGCGGCGAAATAGCACTGAGAATCATGCGTTCGGCAAAGGAAGCAGGTATAAAAACAGTAGCTGTTTTTTCCGAAGCCGATCGCCGTTCTCCGCACGTAAAATATGCCGACCAAGCAGTGTGTTTGGGAGCAGCACCGGCGTATCAATCCTATCTTCGCGGAAAAAAAATAATTGAAACAGCTCAGGCTTTGGGAGTTGATGCCATTCACCCGGGCTATGGTTTTTTGTCGGAAAATGCCGAATTTGCACGCCAAGTAACCGAAGCCGGTATCATTTTTATCGGTCCTTCGCCCGAAGCCATCCAATTGATGGGCGATAAATTGGAAGCAAAAGCCGCAGTCAGAAAATACAATATACCAATGGTTCCGGGCACTGACGAAGCTATTTCCGATGTGGAAGAAGCCAAAATTACGGCACAAAAAGTAGGATTTCCGATTCTGATAAAAGCTGCTGCCGGCGGAGGCGGCAAAGGAATGCGTATCGTCAATTCGCCCGAAGAATTCGATGAGCAACTAAAACTTGCCGTTTCCGAAGCCACTGCGGCATTCGGAAACGGAGCAGTGTTCATTGAACGTTATGTGAGTTCGCCCAGGCATATCGAAATTCAAATTATGGCGGATTCGCATAGAAATATTTGTTATTTATTTGAACGAGAATGTTCTGTTCAAAGGCGGCATCAAAAAGTTATTGAAGAAGCACCGTCTGCATTACTTACGCCGGAATTACGAGCCGAAATGGGCAAATGTGCCGTTGATGTGGCACGTGCCTGCGATTACAAAGGTGCGGGAACCGTAGAATTTTTGATGGACGAAGAAAACAATTTCTATTTCTTAGAGATGAACACACGCTTACAAGTGGAACACCCTGTAACAGAAATGATTACAGGAATTGATTTGGTTCGCGAACAAATTCGTGTTGCACAAGGCGAAAAATTGAGTTTTACGCAAGACGAGTTGAAAATCAACGGACACGCCATCGAACTGCGAATTTATGCCGAAGACCCCGAAAATAATTTTATGCCCGACATCGGCACGCTAAAAATTTACCGAAAACCGGAAGGCATCGGGATTCGCGTGGACGATGGCTACATAGAAGGTATGACTGTTCCCGTGTATTACGACCCAATGTTGGCGAAACTAACGGTTTGGGGCAGAAATAGAGAAGCTGCTATCGAACGCATGAAACGTGCAATTGATGAATACACGGTCAACGGAATCGAAACCACCTTATCGTTCGGGCGTTTTGTGATGAATCACCCGGCATTTATCGAAGGAAAATATGATACGCATTTTGTTGAACGCTATTTTAACACTCGAAACACCGACAAATCAACCGAAAATAATGATATTGCAGCAATCGCAGCTTCAATCATTTTACACAAGGAATCAATAATACAAAACATCTCAACGGGCTGTGAAATAAAAAAATCGAATTGGAAAACCATGAGAATGTGAAAATTAGAAAATGTGGAAATTAGGAAATGTGGAAATTGGGAAATGTGAAAATTGGGAACATTTTTAAAATAAAATCGTAAATCCAACTGAAAAAAGTCATTTTGTTTTTATGAAAATATTACTCTTTTTTCATCTTATCAAAAGGTTTTTCTTATCAAAAATAAAAATGAAAACATTGGTTGTTTTTTGGCTTACATTTTTTGTATCAATACACACTTTTTCGCAAAAAGTTTTAGACAAAGAAGAGCGTAAAGACCCTGCAAATATTATCACGGCAGAAGTGGTTAAGGGCGAATTGCTTGAAGGAGATACTGTTTTGTATTTCAATATGAGCCCAATAACTTTTGTGCCCGAACGTGTTTTTGTGAGCAAAAAAGAGCAAAAGAAATATACCCGTTTGGTGATGAATGTAAAGAAAGTATATCCGTATTCGGTGATTATCAACAAAACATTTCATGAAATTGAACATGCCGTGGATTCTATTGAGGATAATCGCGAAGAGCAACGCTATATCAAGGCTAAAGAAAAAGAATTGACGGCTCAGTTTGAAAAAGATATTCGCGAAATGACTTTTGCACAAGGTCGCATTCTTATAAAATTGGTCGATAGGCAAACGGGCTTTACTTCCTACGAAATTATCAAACAGCTCAAAGGAAATCTGACAGCGATGTTTTGGCAATCCATTGCCCGCATTTTCAGTACAAACCTCAAATACGAGTACAATGCCAAAGGCGAAGATGCTTGGATTGAGGAAATTGTAATGCAAATTGAAGCAGGAACACTCTGACAGAAAATTGAGCTTTGTAAAATAGTTATACTCCTTTATTTCAATTCTTTAAACTGCACAGAAATGCGATAATTTGGTTTTTAATATTTCTTCCAATTCAAGACTGCCGAAGGTGTATTTTTCGGCTTGGAGCGAAGTAACAAAATTTTTATGCGAGCGTCCAGCGCGGTATTCGGGTTCGCGTGCTGGGTGTTTTAAATATCTTTCAAAAATTTCAATGTTTTGTGAAACGTTTAAAACGGCGTGGTAAAATATTTTGTCGGGTTGTCGATATGCCGATGAACCCAGAATTTTTTTATTGCCGATACAAATATCCGAAATACCTCGAATCGAAAGGTTTTCAACACCAAGTTCGTGTAATGCCTCTATAATTTTGATATTTACCGGCTCAAATATCGATTGTATTCTTTCGCCCTCAATGAGTGTTTTTTTTACGGAAATTATCAACATCTCGGACGACAAAACAACAGATTCCCCGCCGGAAGGTCTTTTTAAAACTTTAACACAATCGGCAATAATATTTTCGGTAATTAATGCATTTTTCGCGTGGCTTCCCCTACCGAGAATTACATAAACAGCATCGGGCTGCCAAACTGCAAAATCATTTGATTTATCGGAATCAAAAATTTTAAAATCGGGAAGAAAATATTGCTCTGCTGAAAGAGATTTCATTAATTGTGTTGCTTGTTTTTCTATTTATTTTGAATATATCTTTTAATATCCATGAAGAGACAGGAACTTTTTATTTTCCAAATGGGGGTGTATTTTTCGTAAATTATTGCTCCGATTTTTTGCCCTAAGAAAAAAGCAGTAACCATAAAAACATAGGTAAACCAAGCAAAACCTAAATGTGTTGTAATTCGTAAAGCTACAATTACAGGAACCGGTATGTGAACGGCTAAAATCCATTGAAATGAAAATTTCCGAACATTAGCACGCCAATATCCGAAAGGAATATTTAGAAAGAGAACGATGATACTGATAAATAGCAATTTCACAATATAAGAGTTTTACATACTTATTTCTGCAAAAATAATGATTTTTTTTCAGTACAAGCCATCATTGAGAAAAATTAGATGGAAAAACAGAATTTATTTTTAGTGTGTCCGAAAATCCCATATTTTTGGCTTGGTTCAAATATTTTTTACAATCTTCGTTTTCGTTTTTTAGGTATGCTTGACGTGCTTTGAAAAAAAATAAATCTGGATTTTTTGGTTCGAGTTGCTCGTAAATTTTTAAATATTTATCTAAAAAAAGTGTGTCCGAAGTATTATACAAATTATTTATTTTGCTGTACATTAATATTCCAAGAAAGCCTTTGTTGCGGGCATAAGCATCGGCAATAATTTCATTTTTTTCTTTTGTTTTTTTATCAATGCGTATGATTTCGCTTTTCCACCATGCAAAATCTTTAATATCAATATTTTTAACATAATTTCGGTTTCTGTCCGACTCCTTGGTAAGATTTTGTTCAAATTGTGTCATATATTTATTATACTTCTCTGTTTTTATGAGTTTCGACAATGCTTGTTGGTTTTCGTTACGTAGATATTGATTATCTGTTTTAACAGCAACTTCGAGCATTTTTAATGCTAAAAAATAGCGTCCCTGAGTTTCATATTTTTTTGCCATTTGCAAGAAATCTGAATTTTTTTCGATTTTAGCTAAAAATCCGGATTTTTTGAAAACAAAATCAACGGCAACTGATAGGGCTGTTGTGTCGGGCCATTCGTGCTTGCCGGAGAAAGCGAATGCGATGACAGAATGATTTTGCATTAGATTCGATGAGGCATTGTAATATTGCTCCGTGAAATTGAAATCCTGTAAGCCGGCAATCATTACCAAGGGGAAATCCAATTTTTCGGGTATTCGCCCCGGACCGGCACCGCAAAGGATTAGACCCGAAATTTGATGTTTTTCGGAATATTGATACGCCATGCGGGCGCCGCCCGAAAATCCTACTATAAAAACCTTGTCGAATTTGAATTGGAAACGAGACAAAACATCTGAAACAGCTTTGGAAATCAGAGTTTCAAAATTTAGCGTATTGTTTTTAACTTCGTTCAAACCGATAACTGCACAAGGATATCTACGGGCTACAAAGGCAAAACGTTGTGCAGCATTTTTGCCGTCGCCGTGTGGGTCTAAAACTATCAAAAGTTGATAATTCAATGAATTTGTATCCGAAGGCAGAATAAAAAAATACGGAGGCTTTTGTGATAATAAAATTTGACTTGATATTTTATCGGTCGAATCGACAGCGATTGTTAAATTTGACGATTTGTTTGCATTTCGACATGCCAAAGACAAAAATATTAGAAAAAATACAAGTTTAAATTTCATCATTTTTCCTTCGTCATGTATTGAGTGTCATCCAAATAAGGTCTTTCAATTCAGCAAGCCCTTGTTGGGCAACCGATGAAATAAAAACGGTGGGAATATCGGGTAGGTTATTTTTAATTTCGGGCAACAAATCGCCAATCAGGTCTATTTTTGTGACAGCCAAGAGGCGTTTTTTGTCTAATAATTCGGGATTATAGACTTTGAGCTCGTTGAGTAAAATGTGATATTCTTTTGTAATATCTTTCGTATCAACGGGAATCATAAAAAGCAGTACCGAATTTCTTTCGATATGCCTTAAAAATCTCAATCCCAAACCCTTTCCTTCCGAAGCCCCTTCGATAATACCGGGAATATCAGCCATAACAAAAGATTTATCATCGCGATAGCCCACAATTCCGAGATTTGGAACTAAGGTTGTGAATGGATAATCGCCGATTTTGGGTTTAGCAGCCGAAACCACCGACAGGAGAGTCGATTTTCCGGCACTTGGAAATCCTACCAAGCCGACATCGGCTAAAACTTTGAGTTCGAGTATTTTCCACGTTTCAAGTCCTTCTTCGCCGGGTTGCGCAAATCGCGGTGTTTGAAAGGTTGCCGATTTGAAAAAAGTATTTCCCATACCTCCTCGTCCGCCTTTTACCATGATTTCTTCTTGCCCGTCTTCTGTAATTTCAAACAAAATTTCTTCTGTTTCACCGTCTTTAACAATTGTTCCCAATGGTACATCTAAAAACACATCTTCACCTTCGGCACCCGTGCACAGAGCAGCTGAACCATTGCCGCCGTTTTCGGCAAACACATGCTTTCGATATTTTAGGTGGAGTAAAGTCCACATTTGTTTATTTCCTCGTAAAATTATATGACCGCCTCTGCCGCCGTTTCCTCCGTCGGGTCCGCCTTTTGCCGTGCGTTTGTCTCTGTAAAAATGTGCCGAGCCGGCACCGCCTTTGCCCGAGCGACAAAATATTTTAACGTAATCTACAAAATTTGTTGTACTCAATTTTTTAGTATGTGTCTGTTTAGTAATGCATTAATATTTTAGTCGAGAGGTCGAAATCGTTGATAAACATCAAAAACGTTCGTACCGATGAATCCGGCAATGGTTTTTCAACAAATGTATTTTACTACCAAACGAAGTTATACTTTATTGTAAGTTAAAGTTTATCGATAACCTGAGAAATTTCGCCGAAAATCGTATCAATATCTCCCTTTCCGTTTACAGTAACGAGTTTATCCTGACGGTGGAAATAATCGGAAACCCGTGCTGTTTTTTCTTTGTAAATCGAGATTCTGTTTTCAATTATTTCGGGCGTATCATCGGTTCTGCCTCCTATTTTCGCACGTTTTAAGAGCCTGTCCACGAGTTCGTCATCTTCAACATCGAGAGCAAACATGACGGAAACCGACAATCCTTTTTTGCGTAACATTTCGTCTAAGGCGATTGCCTGTCCCACTGTTCGCGGAAAACCATCGAAAACAAAACCTGCGGCTCCTTTATTTTGAATGATTTTAATTTCTATCATATCAATAACCAATTCATCGGGAACCAAGCCACCGTCAGCCATATATTTTTTTGCCTGTTGCCCGATTCGTGTGTTTGATTCAATATCCTGTCGTAAAATATCACCTGTGGATAAGTGAACAAGATTGTACTTTTGAATGATTTTTTTGGATTGAGTTCCTTTTCCTGAACCCGGAGCACCAAACAGCAGAATATTGATTACTTTCTGAGCTTTTACAAAGGAATAAATATGTTCGTAATTTCGTCCTAATCCATTGTAATCCAGACCATATCCAATTACAAATTCGTTAGGTATTTCAAAACCGATATAGTCTATTTTAAAAGCTCTTTGGAATGCATCGGGTTTGAAAAGGAAAGTAGCTATTTTGATTTCAGTAGGTTCGTAACCTTTTAATTGTTTTAATATACTGTCCATTGTTATTCCGGTATCGATAATATCTTCCAAAATAACAACAGTTTTATTTTTCAAATCTTCATTTAAACCAATCAATTGTTTAACGGTTCCGGAGGAATCTAACCCGTCATAAGAAGCTAATTTCAGAAAAGTGATTTTACAATCGAAATTGATTTTCCTATAAATATCTGAGGCAAACATAAATGCACCATTCAAAATTCCCAAAAAAACAACATCTTTTCCCTGCAAATCTTCATTCATTTGATTTGCAATACGCGTTACTGCTTGTGCAATATGTACACTTGGTATCGAAATTTCAAAATCTTTTCCGTTCAACGTTTTTCTTGAATCCATGAGTATTTATTTTTTGTCAATTTTACATTTTGATAAGGCAAAACTATACATTTGAGATTTTATTAATCACAAAAATATACATATCTTGCAAGGGCATAAAATTAAGACAATTTTTCGGATTAGAAAAATACCAAAACTTTAATAATTATCAATATGAATATAAAAAAAGAAAAACCACTTGTAGGAATTGTAATGGGCAGTACTTCGGATTTAGCAATTATGAGTGAAAGTGCCAAGATATTAGACGACTTTCAAATTCCCTTCGAAATCAATGCCCTATCGGCACACCGGACACCTCACGAGACTTTGAATTATGCCGAAAAAGCCTACGAAAGAGGCATTCGTGTCATCATTGCCGGAGCGGGCGGTGCGGCACATTTGCCGGGAGTGATTGCGGCACTGACGCCTCTGCCGGTTATCGGAGTACCGATTAAAGCGTCCATTTCGCTCGATGGGTGGGATTCGATTTTGTCGATTTTACAAATGCCGCCCGGTATTCCGGTTGCAACGGTAGGACTTGATGCCGCTCGAAATGCAGGAATTTTGGCTGTTCAAATTCTTGGGTCCGGAAATTCGGAAATATTCGAGAAAATGAAAATATTCAAGAAAAATTTAGCCGAAAAAATTGTTGAAGCAAACAAACAACTGAGCTCCTTGAAATTTGAATATAAGATAAATTAATTTCACATCAAAGATCAATGTCGTTTAATTAAGAAATGTATTTGCTGTTCGGCTTAGGCTCTGCCTAAGTCGATTTATCCTGACAGGCTCTGCCTGTATATCAAAGCAAGGCAGAGCCTTGCAAAATAAGCCCGACTTAGGCAGAGCCTAAGCCGAACAC
>DYMH01000078.1 GCA_020721645.1 Draconibacterium orientale | reverse complement strand
TTGTAAAATTAAGCGGTCTGGACGAGACTCGAACTCGCGACCCCATGCGTGACAGGCATGTATTCTAACCAACTGAACTACCAAACCTTTTCTTTTAAAGCGATGCAAAGATAACTGCAATTTTCGTTCTCGCAAAAAAAAATAAGGTTTTTTTTTATCTTTTTTTGTCTTATTTTATAATGATTTAGTAATGAATAAATTATTAAACAGAATGAATTTAATATTCTGAAAATATTTTACAAAATGCTACCGAAAACAGTACAAATATCAGAAGTAAATATAAAATATCGATTACAAAAAATGAAATTTAATAAAACGATTGCTTTTTATCGTCCGGCAAGCGTGAAATACATGCTGATTTAAGGAAATAGTTTTTTTGTGTGCTCAACGAAAATTTATAAATTTGCCTTTCCGGTAAAAATTCCGGGTGTTGATTATCAATGAAATATTTGAAGTGAGTTTTTTATCCATTGATTTAGAATTTATTCATATTCATAGGTTCAAATTCAAAAACTATTTCCAGTGTATCATGTTTTCAATATTAAACATACAGAATTAAATTTAAAAAACCGCCGCCGTGAATATCGTTATTATCGGGGCAGGAAATTTAGCCTGCCAATTGTCGCATAGTTTGAAAGAAGCAGGAAATTGTATAATTCAAGTTTTCAGCAGAACGGAAAAAAATGCCAAAGAATTAGCAGATAAACTTGGTGCCGACTATGCAAACGAACTAATTAATATAAAAAAAGGAGCCGATTTATATATTATAGCCGTGTCGGACAATGTTTTAGTACGTTTGTCGGCAAATAAATTTCTAAAATCAATCATAGGAGATTCAACCGTGGTGCATACAGCCGGCGGTGTTGAACTTTCGGTATTAAAAACATTATCAAGTCATTATGGTGTTTTATATCCATTTCAAACTTTTTCTAAAAAACGTCGATTAAGTTTTAAAACAATCCCAATTTTTATTGAATCATCAGACGAAAACACCGGTGAAATTCTTATGAGTTTATCTAAAAATTTGTCGGAAAAAGTCGAATTTATTGATTTTGAACAGAGGAAATATGTCCATTTAGCAGGTGTTTTTGCATGTAATTTTGCAAACCACATGTATGTGATGGCAGAAAAAATTTTGCATTCTAAAAATATCAGTTTTTCGGTGTTGCTGCCTTTGATTCTGGAAACCGCTGAAAAAGTAAAAAATAACAGCCCCAAAACTGTCCAAACCGGTCCGGTTGTTCGCAACGATCAATTAACAATCAATAAACACATTGAATTATTATCACAAGCTCAGGATTTAAAAAATATGTATCTTTTTGTAAGTGAAAGTATTAAGAAACATCAAGAATAATTTATAAAAAAGCTGAAAATCGTTTACTTTTGTATCCACAAGCCAAAAAGGAATAAATACTATTTATGTATCTTTTGTAATAACAAAATATTAAAATTAAAAAATGGACAATTTCAAAGAAAAACTTATAAAAATAAAAGCCATGGTTTTTGATGTGGACGGAGTTTTTTCTGACAATGTTTTGTTAGATTCAGACGGAGAACTCATCAGGCACATGAACGTGAAAGACGGTTTTGCAGTAAAAACTGCCACACAACGTGGGTTTCACATTGGAATAATCACCGGCGGCGATTCGGAATCTGTTCGTTTACGATTTCAAAAACTTGATGTAAACGATGTGTATCTCAGGTCGTTCAACAAAATTGTTGATTTTGAAGATTTCTGCACAAAACACAATTTAACATTCGACCAAGTGTTGTACATGGGCGATGATATCCCCGATTACGAAATCATGACCAAAGTCGGCATTGCAGCAAGTCCGTCTGATGCCATTCCGGAAATACATAAAGTTTCGCATTACATTTCGCATAAAAAGTCGGGAGACGGTTGTGTACGCGATGTTATAGAGCAAGTTCTCAAAGCCAACGGAAAATGGTTTAATTTTGAAAATTAATTGCAATAATTAATGTTATAATAAATAACACATTTGTTTATCAAAATTTAATAGTTTTTATTAATTATCCATAATTTAATTAGTGAGCAGAAGCATTGAAATACAAATTCTTAATTAATTATAAATCATTTTTTTCGACTGTTTTCTGAGCGTTGCAAATAAATATATTAATTCCGGTTATGAAGCATTATATAAAATTGATACGTGCCAAAAATTTACTGATTGTCGTGCTGACTCAGTATTTGATGCGATATTCTGTCATTTTACCCATCTTGCAATTAAAGGGCTACGAATCGCAGTTCGGGCATCTGAATTTCTTCTTTTTAGTGCTCGCAACAGTTTTTTTGACTGCGGCGGGCTATGTTATCAACGATTATTTCGATACAAAAACCGATTTGGTCAATCGCCCACAAAATGTTGTTGTCGGTAAGTTTATCCAAAGACGGTCTGCAATGATTTTGCACATCGTTCTCAATACAATCGGCATCGCTTTCGGATTTTATATATCCTATCAAATCGGAATTTGGAAATTAGGATTTATTTTTATTGTAATAACAGCCTTGTTGTGGTTTTACTCATCGGACTATAAACGCCGCTTTTTAATCGGGAATATAACTGTAGCCTTTTTAACCGCATTGGTTCCCATGATAACCGTTTTGTACGAAATACCGCCGTTAAATGCTTATTATTCAGAAGCTTTGGCACTCTTGAATGATAACTTTATGGACTTAACATTCGTTGTATTCGGTTTTTCGATTTTCGCACTTATAACAACTTTGATGCGTGAAATTATTAAAGATGCAGAAGACGTGCCGGGCGATAAAGAATTTGGAAGGCGAACGGTTCCATTGGTTTTTGGAATGAAAACAACCAAAATCATCATTAATGTTTTAAATTTATCGACACTCTCAGCAATTATTTTTGTAACACTTCGCTATTTAAGTTGTCGCGAATCGATAAACGGAATTTGTATGCAAACCGATTATCTTTCATTAATATATATCGGTTTATTCCTCTTTATCCCGTATCTTTTTTTGGCATACAAAATCAATAGTGCCCAAAACCAAAAACATTGGCATTTTATCAGCATATTTGCTAAAACAATAATGCTCTTCGGGGTTCTTTATGCCGGAATATTTTATATCAGTTACACTCTTTAAAATTTTACTTCCATTTTTTTAGTAATAGTTCGGTAAATATTTTTATTTATTTGAAAAAAGGAAATTACAAAAGTTTCATTAATAAACACAAATAATTGATAATTAACATTATAACTTTATAAACTTTCTACTTTATAACTTTTAAACTGAACTCGTGATATTCAATAATTTAGAACGAAAAAGAATTATATTGGCATCAAATTCGCCACGCCGAAAACAGCTTCTGAATCAACTTGGCGTAAAATTTGAAGTTATAACACAGCCGGATATCAACGAAGATTTTCCGGAAGATATGATTCCCGAAAAAGCAGCAATTTATTTGGCAGAGCACAAGGCATCGCAATTTGACGCTGAAATAGACGAAAATACTATTGTTATTACAGCCGACACGATTGTTGTTTATAAAGAAAAAATTCTAAATAAACCCATCAATTTCGACCATGCACAAGAAATGCTCAACATGCTTTCGGGCGAGAAACATACTGTAATAACAGGCGTTTGTTTGAAATCAAAAGAAAATTTAGTGTCTTTTTACTCAAAAACAGATGTTTATTTTAAAAAATTAGATAAAATCGAAACAGATTATTATATTTACAACTTCAAACCTTTTGACAAAGCCGGAGCATACGGAATACAAGAATGGATAGGATTAGCTTGTATCACCGGAATTGAAGGTTCGTATTTTAATGTTATGGGTTTGCCTGTTGATATGCTTTATGAATACCTGAAAAAAATAGAATAAACCACCGAAAATTGAATCAAATGCTCTTTTTTGAAGAAAAATATAAAATTGACCAAAGTAAAGTAATCGATTTTAACGGAAATTTCGACCAACAAAATACTTGTCTAATATCAGATAAATTAGCGAGCAATCTTCAATTTTTAAACGAAAAAAAAAGAATCAATATTGTTAGTTACACCATAGAATTACTTTCGATATATCAAAGAAATTCAATAAATATTTACAGAAACAACTGCAAATTCTTAATGGCATATAACATAGAACAAATATGCCTCTATTCTTCCGGAATCATCTCAGAACTTGCATCGAAAGGATTTGCAACAGCACTCGATGAAATTAACGAAAGCATTACTGATAAACAGAAATTACAACAATTGTATCGCGAAAAACTTGGTAATTTCAGCATCGACGACCGTTCGGGGCTCGGATTATTGGGCATTGCACGGCGTATCGGAAATCCGCTTCTCTATAATTTTGAGGATTTTGAAGACAATTATTCCAACTTTGAACTCATTGTAATTATAAATATTTAACCAATAGTCGATACTCAAAATATCGACTTTTTTATGAAATTTTTTATGAAACGAAAAATATTTTTGCTGACACTTGCAAGTCTTTTCCTTTTTCCGCAATTCAAAACAAAAGCCGACGATGGCATGTGGATTCCTTTACTCTTGAAAAAATACACCATCGACGACATGCGAAAAAAAGGCTTCAAACTCACAGCCGAGGACATATACAGCATCAATAACGCAAGCATGAAAGATGCCGTCATGATTTTTGGCGGAGGTTGCACCGCTGAACTCATCTCCGACAGAGGCTTAATTATCACAAATCATCACTGCGGATATTCTTCCATACAAGCCCACAGCTCAATAGAGCACGATTATTTGACCGATGGATTTTGGGCAATGACCGATGGCGAAGAATTACCGAATCCATCGCTTTCGGTTACATTTTTAGTGAGGATGGAAGATGTTACAGCCCAAGTTTTAAAGGGCATTGATGAGAAAATGAAAGAAAGTGTCCGGGCAGAAATCATAAAAAAAAATTCTGCCGAAATAGAAAAAGCAACAGCCGAAAATGGAAAATATCTAACAGAAGTAACGCCGTTTTTTTATGGGAATCAATACTATTTGTTTGTTCAACAAGAGTTTAAAGACGTTCGATTGGTAGGAGCACCCCCTTCGGCAATCGGGAAATTTGGCGGCGATACCGACAATTGGATGTGGCCCCGACACACGGGCGATTTTTCGATGTTCCGTATCTATGTCGATAAAAATAACAAGCCCGCAGCATATTCGCCCGAAAATGTGCCGTATAAACCTAAAAAATTCTTTCCCATTTCGCTCAAAGGCGTTAAAAAAGACGATTTTACAATGGTTTTAGGCTACCCCGGGCATACACAGGAATACATACCCTCGTATGCAATAAAAATGATTACCGAAACCGAAAATCCGGCACGTATTGCCGTCAGGCAAAGTAAAATAGATATTATTGCCGCCGATATGGAAAAAGACCGAGGGGTTCGCATTCAATATTCTTCAAAATATGCCGGAATTTCTAATTCGTGGAAAAAATGGATAGGCGAAAACCGCGGTTTGGCTCGACTTCATTCCATTGAAAAGAAAGAAGCTTTTGAAACAGATTTCGCTAAATGGGTTTCGGGAGATAAAAATCTTCTGTCTAAATATGGAACTTTACTTGTAGAATATCAAGATGTATATAAAAACTTATCTCCTTATGCCTTAGCTTCCGACTACTTTTTTGAAGCCATTTGGCGAAGCGAAATTATTCAATTTGCAAACCGTTCCGGCGGACTAACCAACAGCAAAGATTTGCCGAAAGATATTGAAGCCTTGCGAAAATATTCCGAAGGATTTTTTAAAGATTACAATTTTGAAACCGATAAAAAATTATTTCGTAAAATGATAGAAATGTATTACAGAGGTGCCGGAAAAGATTTTCAACCCGAATTGATGAAATTTGTAAATACCCTGTCGATTCTCGAAATTGCTGAAAATGAAGCCTTTGATGTTTTTACAAACCATCTTTATCAAAATTCGATTTTTACCGACAAACAAAGATTGAACAGCTTTTTGGACGGGCTCACCAACGATAATTTAGCCCAATTATTAGCAGACCCGATTTACAAATTTTACAGAGATTTTACAGCATTTTATGTCTCCAAAATACGCCCCGAAAACGATATTGCCGAAACCAAAATCGACAGTTTGAACAGAATCTACATGAAAGCCCAAATCGAAATGGATACTGCCCGCAATTTATTTCCCGATGCTAATTTTACTTTACGTGTGGCTTATGGTAAAATCTCTGATTACGAACCTGTTGATGGCGTAATTTATAAACATTACACGACACTCGAAGGAATTTTAGCAAAAGACAACCCTGAAATTTACGATTACAATGTTCCCCAACGACTTAAAGAACTCTACAAAGCCAAAGATTACGGGCAATATGCCGAAAATGGCGAAATGCACGTTTGTTTCATCGCATCAAATCACACAACAGGCGGCAATTCAGGTAGTCCGGTAATCAATGCAAACGGCGAATTAATTGGTGTTAATTTCGACAGAAACTGGGAAGGAACAATGAGCGATATTATGTACGACCCTTCGCAATGCCGAAATATTTCTTTGGATATTCGATACGCACTCTTTCTTATCGAAAAATTTGCCGCCGATAAACGTCTGATCGACGAAATGCTGCTTATAAAATAAATTTTCGAGACCCCAAACAGAACGCTTTTTTCAAATTAAAACCTATGATATTGAATGAATTGACAGCCATTTCGCCCATAGACGGAAGGTATCGTAAAGCAACACAAGACCTTGCAGCCTATTTTTCGGAATTTGGATTGATAAAATATCGAGTTCATGTTGAAATAGAATACTTTATCGCTTTGTGCGAAATTCCCTTGCCGCAACTGAGCAGTTTCAATAAAAAAAATTATCGAAATTTGCGTTCTATTGTTACCGATTTTTCCGAAATCGATGCACAGGAAATTAAAAACATCGAAAAAACAACAAATCACGATGTGAAGGCAGTTGAATATTTCATTAAAAATAGATTTAAAACACTTCATATCGAACAATTTAAAGAATTTATTCATTTCGGTTTAACATCGCAGGATATAAATAATACCGCAATTCCTTTTTCCTTGCAAGAGGCTGTAACAAAAGTCTATCTGCCACAAATGCAGGAACTTCTCGCCAAACTCTTCGATTTGGCAGCAAACTGGGAGGCAATTCCAATGTTGGCACATACACACGGGCAGGCAGCTTCGCCGACACGTGTGGGAAAAGAAATTGAAGTTTTTGTCGAACGCCTGCGTAAACAATTGGCACAGTTGCATTTAATACCATTTTCGGCAAAATTCGGAGGAGCCGTTGGTAATTTCAATGCACATCACGTGGCATATCCCTCTGTAAATTGGGTAGAATTTGCCAATTCCTTTGTTAATCACGTGTTACAGCTCGACCGCACTCAAACCACCACACAAATAGAACCTTACGACAATTTGGCTGCTTTGTTCGATAATTTGAAACGAATAAATACCATAATGATAGACCTTTGCCGTGATTTTTGGACCTATATTTCGATGGACTATTTTACACAAAAAATTAACGAAAAAGAAGTTGGTTCCTCGGCAATGCCACACAAAGTAAATCCTATTGATTTTGAAAATGCCGAAGGAAATCTCGGCATCGCTAATGCTCTGTTTGAACACATGTCGGCAAAATTGCCCATTTCAAGAATGCAACGCGATTTAACCGATTCTACCGTGTTAAGAAATATCGGCGTGCCTTTTGCACACACACTGATAGCCGCAAAATCAATAATTAAAGGTTTGAACAAAGTTGAATTAAACGAAACAAATCTGAAAAACGATTTACAAAAAAACAGAGTTGTTATTTCCGAAGCCGTTCAAACCATTCTGAGACGCGAAAACTATCCGGAACCTTATGAAGCCTTAAAAAAATTAACACGAGGCAACAAAAATATTTCACAGGACGATTTTTCAAATTTTATTCGTAATTTAGATGTGAGCGATGCAATAAAAGATGAATTATTAAAAATTACACCCGAAAATTATACCGGAATTTAAAATCGCTAATTTAAATAATGGTAACTATAAATTGTTAATGAAAGTAATCTGATTTTGATACGAATACGAACATTATTATATACAAACAAATCTGTCCGATTACTTTACTGATTTTTTAAAAAAATATATATGAAAATCCGCCAAGCCGCTGTTGCCGGCAGATTTTATCCTGCCGACAGGCAATCGACTAACGCATTAATCGAAAAATTAGTCGAAGACGAAAAAATGAACATAGATTACAATTTATCAAAACATCAAATTGTTGGTGCTGTTTTACCACATGCCGGTTATGTTTATTCCGGAGCAACGGCGGTACATTTCTTCGAAATTCTTCGACATTCCGAACAAATTCCCGAAACATTTATCATTATAAACCCCAATCACAGTGGGCGAGGGGCGGAAATTGCATTAGACACGCACGATACTTGGCGTGTTTCAAACGGAGATATCGAAATTGATACCGAAATGGCTCAGCAATTGGGTTTCGATTTTTCGGAAGAAGCCCACAAATATGAACATTCAGCCGAAGTTATGCTTCCGTTGTTGAATTATTTTGTAAACGGAAAATTTAAAATTCTGCCAATCACCATGAGCCGGCAAAATGCTGAAAATGCACAACTAATTGCACAAAAAATATTCAATATTTCACAAAAACTCAATAGAAAAATCATTTTTTTAGCTTCTTCGGATTTTTCTCATTATGTAGAACCCGGTTTCGGTAAAATTTTAGATAAGGAAATCATTGAAAAAATCATTACTTTTGAAACCGAAAAAATGATTCAAATTGTGAAACAAAAACATGTGAGTATGTGCGGATACGGACCTTCGGCAGCATTAATGGAATATGCAAAGTTGATTTGTGCAAATCCGCAGGCAAAACTTTTACGCTTTGGTAATTCGGGCGAAAAAACAGGCTCGCAGGAGGTAGTGGATTACGCCTCGATACTTTTTTATAAATAAAACCCGGATAATGACAGAAATAGGAAAGTTAAATATACTAAAAGTTGTTAAAATATTAGATTTTGGTGCCTATCTCGATGGTGCAGAGTTTGGCGAAATTCTTTTGCCGATAAAGCAAGTTCCCAAAAACGCACAAGTTGGCGATGAGCTTGAAGTTTTTCTTTATTTCGATTCGGAAGACCGAATTATTGCAACCTGCGAAGAACCATACGCTTATGTGGGCGATTTTGCATTTCTCGAAGTTAAAGCTGTCGATTCGGTTGGTGCTTTTTTGGATTGGGGGTTGTACAAGGATTTGCTCGTTCCGTTTCGCGAACAAAAAATGGATATGCAAGTCGGGCAATCGTACATCGTGTATGTTTATATCGATGAAAAAACGGGCAGAATTGCCGCAAGTGCAAAAATTGAAAAATATCTCGATACAAATAAAAATTCCTATGCAGAAGGACAGGAAGTTGATTTATTGATTGTTGATAAAACAGAATTAGGCTATAAAGCAATTATCAATAATCAGGATTCCGGAATTTTATATCAAAATGAAGTTTTTACAAGAATACAAAAAGGCGATAGAGTAGGAGGGTTTGTAAAAAAAATAAGAGACGATGAAAAAATAGATTTATCGCTCTATAAAACAGGATTTGATAAAATTGACGAAATATCACAAAAAATATTGAACGTTTTGCAAAAACATAAAGGATTCTTACGTTTGAACGATAAAAGTGAGCCGGGTGAAATCTACAATTTGTTGGGTATCAGTAAAAAAACTTTTAAAACAAGTATTGGTACATTGTATAAAAAACGCATAATCAGCATAGAAAAAGACGGAATCAGAAGAACCAATTCCAATGAAGAATAACAAAAACAACACATTAGGCGATAACATTGTTTTTTCGACAAATCGTGCATTAAACATTGATGAGAAAAATATGCCGGAAGTTTTAACGCTCACGCCATCTCAACAAAATTTACGCATTCGCCTCGAAACCAAAGGACGAGGAGGAAAAACAGCAACTATCATCACCGGATTCGTTGGTACGGATGCAGATTTGAAAATTCTGGAGAAGGCAATAAAAGCAAAATGCGGAACCGGCGGGTCATCGAAAGATTCTGAGATTTTGATTCAGGGCGATTTTCGCGAAAAAATTTTACAACTTCTGCTTGAAAAGGGATATAAAGCAAAAAAATCAGGAGGATAATCTGACAAATTTGCAGTTTAATCTAATTTGCGAAAATACCGGAATTTTTATAAACGAAAATATAAATTGTTTCGGATATACAAAAATCTATAAAAATTGTATTACTTTTATACAACAAATAAATTTTTTATTACATCGGAAACATTTTAAATATTATATAAGCCACAAACAGAACATCAAAAAAATATAGTCATTTTTTCACAAATACGATGACAGAAAAAAAAGCTTTAGTTATCGGAGCATCAATCATCGACCTCACGGGAAGCCCCGATGAAGAGTTAATTTACGGTGATTCGTGCAACGGGAAAATTCATGTTTCGCACGGAGGTGTAGGAAGAAATATCGCCGAAAATTTATGTCGATTGGGTATTTCTACCGATTTAATGACCGCTCTGGGCAACGATTTGTTCGGGAAAAAAATTCAATTCGACTGTTCCAATATCGGAATCAATCTTCGTTCAAGTATTATTGATGATAATTTGGCAACTTCGGTCTATCTACTTGTAAATAACCACTTTGGAGATATTGAATTTGGTATTTCCGATACGGAAGTGATACGTTTAATCGATAAAAACTATATCGAACATAATTCAAAATTGATTTCAAGTTTCAATACCATCATTTTGGACACAAATCTATCGAAAGAAACACTCAATTTTATTTCGGAAACGTATGCAGACAAAACAATGTTTTTGGATTTAGTAACCCGACAAAAAACTCATAAAGTAAAGGATATTATCGGTCGTTTTTATGCCATAAAGCCCAATATCGGTGAAGCGGAAGAGCTTACGGGAATAAAATTTGAGCAACAAGAAGACCTGCTGCGAATGCGAGATTATTTTTTGAAAGCCGGCACAAAAAAAATCTACATCAGCATCGGTAAAAATGGCAGTTTCTATGCCGACAGTGAAGAATGTGGTTTTGTAAACGCCGTATCAGTGATACCGAAAAGCACCTCGGGAGCCGGCGATTCGTACACCGCCGGTTTGGTATTTGCATATCTAAACCAACAATCGAGTGCCGAAAGTGCAATTTTTGCAACCGGAGCTGCTATTGCTTCTCTCTTACATGGCAGTGCGGCAAATCCGAAATTGTCCGAAAATTTTATCAAAGAAATAATAACAAAATATAATATATGTTCGCAAAATATTTAGATATTCACCCTGAAATTATAGAAGCAATAAAAAATCAAAAACCGGTTGTTGCTTTGGAATCTACAATTATTTCGCACGGAATGCCCTTTCCGCAAAATGTTGAAACAGCCAAAAAAACAGAACAAATTATTCGGGAAAACGGAGCCATTCCTGCAACCATTGCCGTAATTGAGGGACGAATAAAAGTGGGCTTAACCGACGAACAACTCCAAGCAGTGGGCAATTCAAAAGATATTTTGAAAATGAGCCGTCGAGATTTTGCCTTTGTTTTGGCAAAAAAAATCAATGGAGCAACCACTGTTGCCGCCACCATGTTAATTGCCGAAATGGCAGGCATAAAAATTTTTGTAACAGGCGGTATAGGTGGAGTGCATCGTGATGCTCAGGAAACTTTCGACATTTCTGCAGATTTAACCGAATTGGGGAAAACAAATGTTGCTGTTGTTTGTGCCGGAGCAAAATCGATACTCGATCTCGGCGCGACCTTGGAATACCTTGAAACACAGGGGGTTCCGGTGATTGGATACCAAACCGATGAATTGCCCGCATTTTATACCCAACAGAGCGGTTTCCGCTTGGTTCATCGTGCCGATTCGCCCGAAGAAATTGCAGAAATGCTGAAAATAAAATGGGATTTAAACCTTGCCGGTGGAGTTGTGATTGCAAATCCTATTCCTCGGGAATTTGCAATGGATTATAACTACATTTCGCTTTCGATAGAGGACGCACTCGAAAGAGCCAAGGATTTGGGTATTAGAGGAAAAGAAACAACGCCGTATCTGCTTTCAGAAATTAAGAGGAAAACTCACGGAAAAAGTCTCGAAGCCAATATTCATTTAGTTTATAATAATGCTAAACTCGGTGCCGAATTGGCTTGTGCTTTTATGAAATTGAAGTAATAAAAAAATCGCCAAATGGAGCGATTTATTACTTTTAACCCTTTAATTTTTACCGATTCGCACCCGAATTGTAAAAAAATATTTATTTTCGAGTATCGTATTGATTTTATATTTCATTTCAAAGCCCGAAATGAGTGCAATTTGAATCAAACCGATATTTCCGTTTCCGGTATTCGAATGGGAAGATTTTCGCGAATTGCGTTTAAAATTACGCAATTCTTCACGATTCGATTTATTAATATAATCACATTTCTCCGAAAGCTTTTGTACGTCTTCGCTGCGAACGGGATTACCGGAAATTATTTCAAAATATTCGTCAAAGTCCAAAATATGAACGCAACCTGCACCAATTTCCATACCTTCAACTGCTTGCTTATCGGCAGAATTTTGTGAAATATTTTGAGCCATCTCGACAAATATCTTGAAAAGTTTACTGCGTAATCCGCTTTTGCTTTCTGCAATTGTTTCGATGTAACGATAAATTGATGTTAAACTTTCTTGGTCAAAAGTGCCTGTATATGAATATGTTCCGTTGTCAAACAGACTTTGCAATGTTTTGTAATATTCGGAATATTCGTTCATATTTTTGAGTTAATGGAACTTGATTTTATACCTAAAATTTAAATTGGTGATTTATACTTTGATTGGTTGATTTTTTGATGTGCTGATATGCTGATATGCTGATTACTTTTAATATCAAAAAGATAAACAATTTGTAAAACGCAATTTATGAGCGTACTTAGTATAAATATAACCGAGCCAAGTATAAAAAGTATAAAATTTAAAAGTAAAAAGCGTAAATCGCTCATAATCAGCAATTTATTTAAAAATATAAATTTAAATTAAAGTCCTTATTTTCAGCATTATAACTTTATAAACTTTCTACTTTATAACTTTTTAAACTGAACTCATAAATTGATAAAATAGAATTGATATTGAAACAAAAATAGTAATTATTGTTTAATAATCAAAGTTCAATTTACATAATTTTATTGATAACTGCCCATTTTCAATGTAGCAATTTCTTTTTCGGTGAGAAATCGCCATTGTCCGCGGCGAAGATTCTTTTTTGTTAATCCGGCAAAATACACTCGGTCGAGTTTTAATACACGATAGCCCAAAGCCTCGAACATACGACGAACCACACGGTTTTTGCCCGAATGAATTTCGACTCCGACTTCCGATTTTGTAGCAGGATTGACATAGCTGATAGAATCGAAAAACATCGGACCGTCTTCCAATTCAACATTTTCGGTAAGTTGAGCCATATCCGAAGGCAGCAAATTTTTGTCCAACACAACGTGGTAAATTTTCTTTTTGTTATGTTTTGGGTGTGTTAATTGTTTTGTTAAATCACCATCGTTTGTTATTAATAAAACGCCGGTTGTGTTTTTGTCCAAACGCCCTACCGGATAAACTCTGGCTTTCACTTTGCCTTTCAACAAGTCAAGCACCGTCATTCTGTTCGATTCATCAATAGCCGAAGTGATAACATCTTTGGGCTTATTCAACAAAATATAAACCTTTTTTTCATCTTTAATTACCGATTGGTCGTATTTTACAACATCTCCGGGTAAAACTCTGGTACCGAGTTCGATAATTATTTTCCCGTTGATAGTTACCAAACCCAATTTAATTTGTTCATCGGCTTCGCGGCGCGAACAGATGCCCGACGAGGCAATGTATTTGTTCAAACGAACGCCTTCCTGTTCCTTTTTCTTTGAGCCGGATTTTTTGTCCGCAAAATTTTGTTTTGGTTTATCCGGGCTGTTTTTTGAGGGAATAAATTTGTCGAAACGATTTTTGCGGGTGTTTTCATCGTCTTTTTTGTAAGACGCTGTTTCAGATTTTTTTGAAAAATTTCCTTTCGGTTTATCTAATGGATTTTTCGTAGGAATTAATTTTCCCGAACGATTTGTTCGTGTACTCTCGTAAGCTTTTTCATGTGAAGAACTTGCTGTTTTTTTTGAAAATTTCTTTTTTGGCTCCTCATCACGTTTTTTTATCGGACTAATTTTATTCAAATTCTTTTTTTTCAACATACTCAATTCAATATTTATTTTGACAAAGGTACAGTAAATCTTTTTCATTCAAAAAAATGAAATATCCAATACAGTTCCGGTAAAAATTTTATAAATTTACCGATTAAAAATTGAACAATTCCAAGTACGCTTTAAATAGGTCTCTGTTGAAGAAAAATATTCCTTGATTGTATTCCTTATTGCACTATATCCTGCAAATATCAATATTGGAATTTTGGGAAAAATCTTGCAGCTTTTTTTAATTGTCGGGATACATAAAACAGAAAATTTTTGAAATAAATAAAAAAAAATAAGTTTTTACATCATTAAATCACAATAAAAACCCATAATATGTCCTTAGATATTTTAAAAATGTTGATAGAATCGGCGTGTTCCGAAGGCGAAATCATGGAAGCCGATAAAGAACTCCTCTCGAAAAAAGCCGAAGAACTGGGTATCAGCCCTGTGGAATTACAAAAAATGATAGATGCTCAAATTAAGGGCGAAAATTACAGCCCTGTCATTCAAAAAGTATCTGAAACGAATCATCAAAATATTGAAAAACAAGTTGTTGATGAACCTGTGATTCCAAATATTTTGAAACAATCCTTGAAAAAGGAAATCGTTTCCGAGCCTGCGATACTGAAAAACGAAAAAGTAGAAATTCCGGAAGTTAAAAAAGAAGAAATTCCGATAATTCCTTCAATTTTAGACGAGAAAAAAACATTTGTTTCCGAAATTAAAGAAGAAAAGAACTTAGTGTCGGATGTAAAATCAACGAAACTTGAAGAAAAAATACACACAGAAGAAAATAAAACTGTTACCGAAAATCAAGCACAAAAAAACACCGAAACCAGCCCGCCAAAATCGAGCGGAAAAAGTAAAATTGTGCCTATTTTGTTGCTTGTCGGTGTGGTGATTCTCGTGGTTGCCGGATTTGTGTTTAAGGATAAAATTTTTGGGAAATCGAAAGAAAATAATACCGAACAAGCTGACGGTAGCAATTCGGCAAATGCCGAAGATTTGTACAAAAAATTTATGGAAAGCGGTAAAACTTCATTCGCAGGAGCCGAATATTTGAAAGCCAAAAACAGTTTCGATTCCGCATTGGTTTACAAAAAAGGCGATACTGATGCCACAACATGGTCGTCGAAAATACAATCCATTCTTTCGTTACTGAACGATGCCAACGAATTGTTTAAAAATAAAAACATTGCACGTGCCGAATTGCGTTACGATTCATTGCTTAAAATTGCTCCCGATGAAAAAACAGCCGGCGAAAATCTTAAAATTTGCAAAGATATTATTGCAAAAGCTAAAAAATTGAAAGTGCAAAAATCTCAATCCGAAGGAAAATACGGCTTTGCTGATTCCGAAGGGAACATTGTGATTGATTTTATATTTACAAATGCCAAAGATTATTACGGAAATTTAGCCGCCGTTCAAAACAGTGCCAACAAATGGGGTTTAATCGGCGAAGATTATTTGAAAACTCATAAAACAGTTGTCGATTTCAAATACGATAATGTTCACACACAAGGTCCGGGCTACTCGTGCCGCATCAACGGCGACGACCATTATTATGCTTTCTTTTGGCGAGGCGGAAAATTAGTAGAACAGAGATATTAAAAAAGGTATCAAGTATCAAGACGCAAGAATTTTTTTTTATTTTCATTACAATTATTTTTTAAAATTTGTTAAATTGTGGATTATCATATACTTATTCTCATTGGCGTTGCCTTACTGTTGATTTTTTTAATCATCAAATTAGTTTCAAAAACACTTTTTCGCATCATCGGAATTGCACTGATTACGATTGGACTTGGGATTTATATTTTTCAGTTACGTTCCAAATCGCCCGATTCAAAACTTAGTGTAATAAATACACTTTCCATCGATGAAATCCAATCAGCGTATTGCAGAGAATTGATAACCAAAGACGATTCCGTAAAATGCACATGTATTGTGGAGCCGATTTGTGCCGATATGAAATTACGCTTCACCGAAACCCAACTTAACGAAATGAAAGGCAAAAAAATTAAATTTTACACCGAACTTTTGATTTCGGCAAAAAATCAACGTTCCGAAATAATGGAAAAATTAAAAGCAAATGACGCAGAACAACTCTTCGATGAATTTATTGAAGAAATAAAAAAAATGAAACAATAAAAGAAAATTCCTAAAATTACAAAGTATATATGAGCCAAGTATAATAAAGTA